>NZ_PIZC01000034.1:67516-173408 GCF_019325145.1 Actinomyces sp. 594 | reverse complement strand
GAGGGCCCGAACCGCAGGTCGGCGGTTCGGGCCCTCCGCGTTGGCACCTTGCAGCGGGCGCGCGTCTGCGCGAGCGGAGCGTGACAGAGCGACCGACGGAGGTCGGCCTGCGGCATCAGGTTGCCCCTGACACCGCTTAATGGAGCCCGGCCATGAGGGCCGGGAAAACATTGTCGAATGAGGATCTGCACGCGGACATTGGTGAGCCTCAATGGAGCCCGGCCATGAAGGCCGGGAAAGCTCCCGCCGCGGCCCATGGCGGACAGGATCAGGGTGCCGCCTCAATGGAGCCCGGCCATGAAGGCCGGGAAGACCCGACGTGCTCGGCCAGTCACTAGGCATTGAGACGGCGCCTCAATGGAGCCCGGCCATGAAGGCCGGGAAGACTCGGCTCCTCGACCGGGTTGTTGCCGCCGTCAGCGGCCTCAATGGAGCCCGGCCATGAAGACCGGGAAGACAGGTGTTTGTTGACGCCACCACCGACGCGGCCGCTCAGCCTCAATGGAGCCCGGCCATGAAGACCGGGAAGACCTTCTTGTGATCGGAGGCGGTGACCCGGCCTCCAGTGCCTCAATGGAGCCCGGCCATGAAGACCGGGAAGACGCCGTAGACCTTGAGCGCCTTGACGGCCCGCTGACTGCCTCAATGGAGCCCGGCCATGAAGGCCGGGAAGACCCGGGCAGTGCCGGCGTTGCGGCGGGAGATGAAGCTGCCTCAATGGAGCCCGGCCATGAAGGCCGGGAAGACGCACTCACCGGGTTTTTCCAATGGCTGCACGCCAAGGCCTCAATGGAGCCCGGCCATGAAGGCCGGGAAGACGCGCCGGCTTGAAGCGCAGGATTCGGTCCTGGGACTTGCCTCAATGGAGCCCGGCCATAAAGGCCGGGAAGACCCGGAGTGGGTGCGCGCCGTCGGCGGCGAGCAGGCCGTGCCTCAATGGAGCCCGGCCATGAAGGCCGGGAAGACCGCCCGAGCTGCTCGGCATCCGGCAGGGCACCTACTCGCCTCAATGGAGCCCGGCCATGAAGGCCGGGAAGACGGAGGATGACATGTCCAAAGTGCTCTGCGTCGAACTGCCTCAATGGAGCCCGGCCATGAAGGCCGGGAAGACGCTGTGAAATCGTATTCATGCTGACCCGGCGCACCCGCCTCAATGGAGCCCGGCCATGAAGGCCGGGAAGACCGGCTCCCGTTGAGTGGACCAACGGGCGGGAAGCAGAGCCTCAATGGAGCCCGGCCATGAAGGCCGGGAAGACCTTAGGCGGGGCGCTCGCGGGCTCGCCCGGGGTGTGCCTCAATGGAGCCCGGCCATGAAGGCCGGGAAGACCCGCGGCTACCAGCACTTCTTCCTCGGCGGCATCTGGCCTCAATGGAGCCCGGCCATGAAGGCCGGGAAGACGCGCCCACTGCGCCACCGGCGATGATGCCGATGTTCATGCCTCAATGGAGCCCGGCCATGAAGGCCGGGAAGACGTACCTGTACCCGCATGACTATCCGCGTGGCATCGTGCCTCAATGGAGCCCGGCCATGAAGGCCGGGAAGACCTCCTGAGAGATGCGATCCTTGTATTCGGCAAGAGAGCCTCAATGGAGCCCGGCCATGAAGGCCGGGAAGACTGCCTCTTAGAGGTTGTGGCGGCGCTGCCAGGCGTTGCCTCAATGGAGCCCGGCCATGAAGGCCGGGAAGACCGGCGTTGACGCGTGTTGTTGACGTGCTGTCGGTGACGCCTCAATGGAGCCCGGCCATGAAGGCCGGGAAGACGGGAGGAGACCAAGTGAGCGAGCCGGAGGTCACACTGCCTCAATGGAGCCCGGCCATGAAGGCCGGGAAGACGTGCCCAGCTCATGAGCGGCGAGCTGACCACCGCCGGCCTCAATGGAGCCCGGCCATGAAGGCCGGGAAGACCGCCGAGCACCACCAGTACAAGGCGATTGTGGTGGAGCCTCAATGGAGCCCGGCCATGAAGGCCGGGAAGACCGCACCCTCCTGTCCTGGCTGACGCCTGAGCGCAGGCCTCAATGGAGCCCGGCCATGAAGGCCGGGAAGACACCACGACGGCGGTAACCTACGCGGTTGCGTGCGGTGCCTCAATGGAGCCCGGCCATGAAGGCCGGGAAGACCTGATTTCATGCCCGCCCGCCTGGATTGGCTACTGGCCTCAATGGAGCCCGGCCATGAAGGCCGGGAAGACGTGAGTGTGTCGATGAGGGCCTTGTGAGGTGTGTTGCCTCAATGGAGCCCGGCCATGAAGGCCGGGAAGACCCAAGGCCGGTGTTTCGGTCTACCGTATCGCACATGCCTCAATGGAGCCCGGCCATGAAGGCCGGGAAGACTGGCACGTCATTTAAGACTATGCTTCAGCGGTTAATGCCTCAATGGAGCCCGGCCATGAAGGCCGGGAAGACCCCCTTGTCCCAGTCGTGAATGTTTTCCTCCCAGGTGCCTCAATGGAGCCCGGCCATGAAGGCCGGGAAGACTCACAGGAGGAGCTGGACAACTTCACCGACCAGATGCCTCAATGGAGCCCGGCCATGAAGGCCGGGAAGACGCGCCTTGTCGGTGCTAGCAGATACGCTTGCATCATGCCTCAATGGAGCCCGGCCATGAAGGCCGGGAAGACCTCGTGCGTGACTATACCGAAACACGCCCCGGGATGCCTCAATGGAGCCCGGCCATGAAGGCCGGGAAGACCCAAGCAGGGCGGCAAGCAGGGCAGTTAAGGAAGGAGCCTCAATGGAGCCCGGCCATGAAGGCCGGGAAGACACGCCGTGCCGGTGCTAGCGGATACGCTTACATCATGCCTCAATGGAGCCCGGCCATGAAGGCCGGGAAGACCTCAGGTCAGGTCTGGTCTGGTTAGAAGTTACTTCTGCCTCAATGGAGCCCGGCCATGAAGGCCGGGAAGACAGCTCGCGGATTTTGCCGCGGCTGGTCAAGGATTCTACGCGGTCTCGCGAGCGCTGCCGCAGAAACGGGCAAGTGAATCGTGTCCGCTGGTCCGCCGACAACCAGAAAACCCTGTCATACCGCCCTTTCGAGCACTCCCCTGGGATCGGGGCAGCACCGGAGCGCTCGCTAAACAATCTGGGCCCCCTGAGTGGGCAGACCCGCACGCCTACCGACGAACGTGAAGCGGTCCTCCCCCAGTTCGCCGAGGTCGACGATCACCACCGAGTCCTCGTCTAGGTTCATGATCTCCTCACTGTCAGCCCTTAAGTGGACCAGCTCGGTCCGGTTCAGGTCGCAGATGAACACAGAGTACTGGAGCCGTTCGCCGTTGGCCTCCATAAGCTTGCAGATCCGGCGCAGCCGCCCGGGCTTGCGGATGTCGTACGCGATGAGATATCGGCGTCGGTTCGTCCTCATCTAGTCACCATCGCCGTGTAGTCATCCAGCTCCCCCAACATGACCGCACCGAGCACCCGTGCCTGGATGTCCATGACGCGACGATAGCTGGCCTTGTAGCCGAACTGCGGGTGCGTAATCTCCTGCTCCAGCCTCCGCTCATAGGCCCTGAGCACGGCCTTGCGGCCACTCGCCTCCAGCATGCATCCGCCGGCCCGACTCTGAAAGTCATGCGGACCGACTTCACCGTTGTTTAGCACCTGCAGCACCACGCTCTCTGCTACCAGGGACCGAAACTCCTCCGCCAGGTCCAACGCGAGCGCAGGACGCCCGAACCGGGGCTTATGGAACATCCCGTAGTAGGGGTCGAAGCCGATCCCCATGAGCGTGACAGTCAGGTCCTTAACCAGCAGCGTGTAGCAGAAGGACAGCAGTGCGTTGAGCGGATCCTTCGGCGGCCGCCGCGTGCGCCCGTTCTCCTGGAAGTCCGAGACGTCCACACGTGAGTTCTTCCCGACCATGGCCGAGAAGCTCCCGAAGTACAGGCGTGCAGCCGTCCCCTCGATCCCGAGCAGTTGCTGCGAAGACTCGGCCTGCATCGCCTGGATGGCTAGCTGCTTGAGCTGCTCGCCAACTCGGGGCATCTCGCCACGCGCGTTTCGGCGCAGCATCGTGCGGCTGTTGCGGATCTTTCCGGAGATCATCCGGCGCGCGATCTCAAGCTGTTGCTGCTCGGGCGCTCGGAACTGCGCGATCCGCAGGTCCACGTTCTTACCCGGCAGTCCTTCGGCAATGCCGGAGAACCAGCCCCCGTAGCTGAACCACAGCACCGGGATGTCTCGCGAAAGCAGGGTCCTGGCAGCCTGGGCGGACACCGTCACGTTCCCAAAGACGCACACCTGGCTTACGTCTATCAGGCGATAGCTGGCCTTCAACTCGCCCGACAAGCGCACCTCCAGCCGGTCGCTTCGCACGCCGACCACCGCACCTTGCAGCGTCACGTAGACCGGGCGTCCCTCCAGAATCGGCGCCATCAACCGCTTCAGCGGTCTGCGCTGCTTCGGAGGCGTCTGCAGTGCGTCCAGCTCATCGGGCAGACAGATGCCCACCAGCGAGCAGCGGGCACACTTCGGGCTGTCACGCATCGGTGGGGGCGCCGACGGGTCGGACGCCACCCGCCACGCACGTGTCACGGTGTCGGTGATCTCCTGCAGCGCCGCATCGTCCACGGTGATGTGGACGCGCTGCCGGGTCTCGGCGTACCAGATCTCGGCCCGCTCGACGGCGTAACCCTCCTCGCGCAGCAACAGCGCCTGCACCAGGGACTGCACGCGATCACTGGGCCAAGCACCACCATCCTTGTTGGGGTGTCCCTTCTTGTAGTCGACCGGGACGACGGTCCCGTCCCCGCCGTCCTCCACGAGATCCAGCCTGGTAGCCAGCCCGAGCCTCGGTGAGGACAGCGACACGGATCTGGCGACCCGCCCGTTCCACGCCTCGGACTTGTCCGGCAGGTCCCCCGCCTCCCGGTCAACAACCCGGTGCAGGTACAGCCCCTCCTCGACGTCGTCGCTGGTGGCGAATTGCTGCTGCACCCACTCCAGGTGGAACAGCCGTGGGCAGTACACGAACTCATTCAGCATGCGTGCGGGCACCGTCTCCGGCAGTCCCGGCAGGTCAGGCCTGATGGTGTTGATGCTCATGACACTGTCACCAATACGCCCGCGGACTTCTGACCTTCCGCCTTACGACGATGCGCACGGCATACATGGAAGATCCCCATGACGCGAAGCTTGTCCTGCTCCACCGCATCCCACTTTCCGTCCAAGACCGGGTCCTCAACCAGTGCCTTCACCGCCGCCAACCCCAACGGCTCTCGCCACAGAGGCAGTCTCAGTTCAGGAGCCGAGCGGCGGTCGTCACGACCGACCGGCTGACTGTGCCACCCACTGGTGCGGACCTGCTGTCCGGCCGCCGTGGTGGTCCAAAGCGGGTAGGACATGAGCGCTAGCCACGTCGCCCCGGGCACGCCGCGCATCTCGGCCTTGCCTCTGCCGTCCTCGCCGCTGTCCCAGTTGGCACGATGATCCAGGTACTCGCCGGTTACGCCAGGCACTCTGCGCCAGCCGATTAGCGCCTGACGCAAATACTCGGGCTCGGACTGCACCAGCCGCAGAGGCTTCTCCAGCATGGTCGCCATGGACTGCTTGCCTGCGGGCGCGGTGAACTGGCTGATCGCACCGCGCCCCTGGGGGTCAGCGACTAGGTCGGTCACGAGGCTGGCGAGCCATCTCTGCACCACGGGCGACGGAGTGTCGTCGCCGAAGCGTTCGTACAACTGTCCCTGTTTCAGCCGTAGCTTGTCAGGCGCTTCCCCAGGCGGTGGGAAGCCCGGAGGTCCTCCGGGCACAACCACATCCTCGGGCATCTCGGTGACGATCTCCGCCAGTTCCTCGGCGACGGCGTCTATCGATGCCAGTATCGAGTGCAGTACCGGGGCGCGGTCGTCCGGGTCCCAGGAGAGGCGAGCATCGTCGTCAACGAAGCCACGGATCAGCCGAAATGTACCTATGGCGGCAAGGATGGCCAGCGGTGATTCGCCAACCAGTGCAGGAAACTTGACTTGGCTCATGATCCCTCCGATGAAATGGTCATGTCGGCGCTGCGCACCACTGTCTCAAGCAGCGCCAGGCCCCACCGGCCGTAGCGATCAGTGAGCCTGGCGAATCGATCCGCGTCTGCCAGATGCAACTCGACCGGCAGCGGAACCTCGACGGCGACCTCACCAATCGCCGCCCGAAGCGCACCGTCTCCCCGGTCGTCAACGGGTGGCAGGAAGGGACGGGCGCGGCCGTGGTGGCTGGCCACTAGGTGCCGCAGCAGCTCGACGTCGCCCGGGTATGGCTCGGGGAGTCCCTCCAGGTGGGCGGTGACGATCGCCTCCGACCACGCCTCATGCCTGGCGCCGCTGGGCAGGCCGCTGAGCCGTTGTGCACGCCGACGTCGGGCGCGGTCCCCGGGCGGCATGCCGGACTTCGCCAGCGGCTCCCGGGCGAGCTCCGCGGCAATTCGGGAACCGTCGAACAGCATGGCTTGGAAACGCATGTCCACTTTGCCCAGGTCGTGCCAGCGGGCAGCGTCTACGACAACGCGCCGCAGCTCCTCCGGCAACCCCAGGCTAGTTGCGATCTGCTGGGCGCGCTCGCCCACCGCCGCAAGGTGCTCCGCCAGGGTCACGCGCCTGTTGAGGGTGGAAGTGCCCGCCTGGTCCTCCTCGCTGACGGTGCGCCACGGCACTGATGATGCGGCATTGCCGCCCGCGCGGACTCCGCTCGTGCCGACGGTCCGCCAGTCGTCTGCTGGAGCAGTACCCCGCAGCACCGGAATCAGTTCCCTCGAACCAGCGTCGGAAGGTCCACGTCTCCCGTTCCAACGGCGCCGGTCCACACCGGTTGAGATGAGGGCACCGCTGTGCTCAAAAGCGTTCCGCAAGCACTCGATATCCTCCGGCGTCCAGGGATACTCGGGGGCGCCGGACGAGCCCAGCCACTGGCGTGCCGCCTCTACGAGGGCGCCCTGACATGCGTCACGGTCCTCCGGCTCCTCCGCATTCCGCCAGTTGGCCACCAGTTCCCGCAGCCCCTCAAGAGGCGGCAGGCCCAGTCGGCTCCCCGGGTCGGAGTCCAGGCGCAGAATGGGCTGCCCACGTCGCAGGGAGGCAAGTTCGGAGATGTCCTTTACGGGCGCCTTGCTGGAGGGGTTCCAGCCGAAGCGGTCCAGGCCGCCGTACTCGCACGGAACGACGATCGTGTCTCCCGGCCGCAATTCACGAGCGGTGATCCACCGCCACTGATCGTCGGAGCCGCGGCGCAACACCTGCAGATTGGCATTGCCTTCATTGTCCTTGAAGGGGATGTCATCGAAGCCGTCGTAGTCGTCGACGTCGGCCATGGTCTCCAACTGGCCCTGTTGCAGCCATGCACGTGCCGCCATGAGCGAGACCTCTATACATTCCTCGCTGCGCACCGGCACCGACTCCACCACGGCTCCCGCATGATCTGGGGGCAGCAACTCAGGGTCGCCCTCGGCATTCTCACCGCCACTCCTGATCTCCAGGCCGTCGCGCCAGGCGATGGTGATCCGGGCGGCGGCCTTGTTGATTCCGTGCAGGTACGGGTCCAACGGCGGATCGTTCACCGGAGCGGGATTTGTCCTCGCCCAGGCGTCCAGATGAGCGGGCAGTAACAACGGCAGCAGGGGCGGCGGCGAGATCAGGTCTCTCGACACGTCCTCCGGCAGATGGCGCAGCGCCAGCGGAGAAACGTCAAGCCCGTTCTGCGCGATCCTTCGCAGAAACTCGGCCGTAGCCACCTTCGCCGACCCATATACGGGGGGCTTCTTGGCGCGGTCCTCCACCACTGTGATGGAAGCGGAGGCACGATCTCCTCGCCGGTTGACCCGGCCGAAGCGCTGCACCAAGGCATCCCAGGAGGCGGTCTCGGTGACCATGTCCGTGGCGTCGAGGTCGATGCCGACCTCAATGGTCTGGGTGGCCACTAGCACCGCCTTGTGGTCGCCTGGTTCCCGGCCGGCGCCGAACAGCTCAGTGACCCGCTCGGCGATCCCCTCACGGTCCAGCGGGCGCGAGCGCCCCATGAGCAGCAGCACCTCGACTTCGCCGAGCTTGGTCCTCCCGGTGGTGAGCGCCTCATACACTTCCCGGGCGCGGGCGACCGTATTGCACACCGCCAACACCCGGGAACCGGGCTCGCCGACCAGCTCACCGACACGGGCAGCCATGTCCTTGACGATCTTCTTCTCCGTCGAGTCGACGAGCGTCAGGCGCTTATGCGCGGTCAGCCTCTGCGCGGCGGTCCTATTCCGTAGATGCGCGTCCTCATCGAATGACGCCTCCCAGGCACCAGGGTCCTTCCCGGGCCTCTCCGCACTCGTAGCACTCAGGTGAATCACCGAGCTCTCCGGCAGCCCCAGCTGGCAGGTCCGGTCGGCCTGACGGGCGGACGCCAGCGAGGTGGTGAAGGCCTGTGCCAGGTGGGCCTCGTCGATCATGACGACCGAGTCGGTGCCCACGAGCGCGGCGTCGATGGGCCGTCGTCCTTTGCTGACCCCGTATCCGCGGAAAAACAGGCGGCTGCCCACCTGGTCCACGGTGCCGGTGATTATGGCGGGCAGGTCGGGACGCGGCAGCCAGGCGGCATCCCAGGTCGCTCCGCCGCGCATCTTCACCACCCGCAGTGCGTGGTCCTCGTCTCCCGCCAAGCCACGTAGTCTCTGAGCCACCTCGAAGCGGACCTCGCCCTCAACGGCCTCCTCCAGAGCGTCAGCGATGTGTCGCCCGTGCGCCTCGGCCTGGTCAACCACGATCCGGCGGTCCACCACCAGGAAGATGCGACGCCGCCCCAGGCCTGCGGGCGCCTCGCCTCCGGCGCTTAGTGCCAGGAGGAATACGGCCACGTCCAGCATGGAGGTCTTGCCCATGCCGGTCGGCACGTCGACAAGCGCCGGCCAAGTGCCCCGTTCCACCGCCTGCTCGATCACCGCCGACTGCCATGGGAAGGGGTCATGTCCATGCACCTCCCGCATGAACTTCTCGAAATCGGTGACATTCATTGCTGCTCCTCCTCATATTCGGGGGCAAACAGCCCGACGCCGAAGTAGCGCCCCGCCCCCGCCAGAATCGGCCCCCTGACGGGGCGATCGAAGGCAACGCGCGCATGCGTGTACAGGCGGCCGTGGCAGCGCTTGGGCAGCTCCTGTGGCTTCAGCCGCACGGCCCCGTACAGCATGGGCTCTCTGCTCACCTCGACCTCACGCGGCTCCGGCAGGCCGGCGTTGACGAAGGACTCGGCCACTGCCGCGGCGAGGTCGCCGTCCTTCGGGTAGCGGTCCAGGACCAGTGGCGTGGCCGTCGCCCACGTCCGCGCGGGGTCCGTCCAGCGCTCGATGGTGGAAGTGAAGGGCCGTGTCTCGTCCGACGCGTACCGGAGCTTGAACTCCTGCCTGAAGCCGGACACCCGGAGCGAGATCTCCCGTTCCGGATCCTCCCCGAGGATGCCGCGCAGGATTCGCAGGCGTTCGTCGTGTTCCAGCCCGGGGACAGCGACGGCTAAAGCCATGAGTTGCCCGTCGGCGTGCTCATTGCCCACGAAGGGTAGCCCCAGGTAGGCGACATGCGGCAGTCCGGGGGTGCCGTGGCCGTGCAGTGCGGGCGGCAGCGGGTCCTCCGTCTGCCCCATGACCTTGCGACGCAGGGCCTCGGTGAAGATGGATACCAGGTGCCCGGAGGGACGCAGCTCCTCGAATCTGAGAATGACCAGGTCCGGGTAGGGGGAATCGAAGTCGTCCACCGCAGAGATCTCCTCGCTGCTCTCGTCACTGGTCTCCGCCGCCCCGACTTCACGGTAGAAACGGCGCGCACGCGGGCCGGCGGCCTGCCATGCGGGTTGATCCTCCCGATACAGGGCGTTGAGCTCGTCGAGGTAGCCGGGGTAAGGCACCCGGATACTCAGGGGGCTACGCCCTACCGTCGGCTCATAGGTGGTCAGGCCCGGCAGCGGCGTCGGCTCCCCCACCCGGCTGAAGGCGAGCGTTGCCGACGACGTCGAGCGGCCGAGGTACGGCACGCGCCGGGCGAGGCGGTCGAGGGCGGCCACCGTGCCATCGGGAAGTGCGTCCCCATCCGGCCAGTCGAATTGGACGCGGGCGTCCTCAGGCAGGGTGCTGGTGCGCTGCCGGAAGCCGCTGGTGCGTGCGGGGTAAATCTGGTGGCCACCCTTGTTGTCACGCACGTTCGTCACGACGTATCCCCGAGAACGCCGCGTCTCCGCCCTGGAGGCATGGATCACCGGCGGCGCCAGGCGCTCCAACTCCTCCAACGGTCCTAGTTCATCCTCACCGGCGACAGCGCGCAGGGCGGCGAATACCCGGGCCGGGTGGGGAGGCCACTCCACGGCACGCGGATCCTCCCCTCCCCCGGCGTCGTAGCGCTCGCTCAGGAGCGTGATGTCCAAGCGGAGGGTCATGTCACTCCCCCGCAGACTCGGCCTTGGTCAGGCTGAAGTCGATCGCCTTGCGCAGGGCATCGTTGGGAACCAGCTCAACGGTCTCCAGGTGCAGTGGCACCCCGGCGTCCAGCGCCGCCTGCAGCGCCTCCTCGTACAGCTGGACCGCCGCTCTAGGGGACAGTGCGAAGGACTCCGCCACTCCACCACGGCCGATCCACTCCAGCTGCTCGGTCTGCATAACCAGATCGCAGCCGCTGCGCAGCCACAGGCCCGCGTCGCCAAAGGCGAGCCGGTCGCCCAGGAGCCCGAGTGCGACGAGCAGGGCTCGTGCGGCCTCGACGGCGGCGGGATCCATGGAGCCGAAGCCCAGGCGCCGGGTGGCGGTGAGGCTGAGGACGGCGGTGCGAGTCGCCTCGCTAATGGTGACGCCGCCGTGGGTGACGTCCGGGGCGATATTGCCGTGTCCAATCTCGCTGAGCTTGGAGTCCTCCTTCTTCGCCTTCACGGCGGAGTATGACCACTCGTCGCCTTCGCCACCACGGGATCCGGTGAGGTTAGCCGGGTCCATGCGCCCGGCCTTACGCTTGCCTTCCTCCGGGTCCCAACCGATGATCTCGCTGGCGTACAGGCGCGGGAACTTGGCCTGCCGCCCCTTGCGGTGGGAGTTCCAGCCTCCGTAGACGAGGGTGGCAGGGTCGTAGGCAAGCAGCGCCGTTGCATCCGCAGGCGACGCGGCCAGGATCGCCTTGCCGATCTCGCTCCGGTCGAACTTGACGCCACCGAGCATGCAGTCGCGCCAGTAGGCGTCAAAGGCGCGGTGGGGCGCTTCCAGACCGATGAGCTCGAAGTCAGCCGCGCCTTCGTGCCTCATCCGCAGCATCGGCATTCGGATAACACCCTGGCGCCAGGCCCTCGCCTCGGCCTCCTCACAACGATTGGCCTGGGACGGCACCTGGTCCAACACCGCCGCCTCACGAACCTCACCATCGCAGCGCCGCTCCTCCACGAGATAGCGGTCCTTGTCCTTGGCAGCGCCCTTTGCTATGGGGAACGTCGGCGGATACACACGCGCGCCCGGACCGCCGCTGGGCTGGTAGGTGGCCTCCACGCGGACCGCCGCCCACTCCGGGTCCGCGAGCTTGTCCCGCAGGGCGTCCAATGTGAGTTCAGTCATGATTTCTGCTCCTTCGATGGATGAGTGGTGCGCATGAGCGAGATATCCGCCACAACCCGTGCGCTCAACCATATGCGATCCATAAGACTCGAACGATCGCCAGGTCGAGCCGCGAGTGAGCGCACCCCTGACACCGATGCCGACACCGACGCCGTTCCGAAGGAATCGGGACTGGCGGCGGCCGATCGGCCGAGAGTCTGCTCGGGCTTCTTCTTGCTCACGTCAGCCATGCTGCCAGGCGCCACCGACACGAATTCGAAGCCGTTAACAGGGCGCGGGCCCGAGTGGCTCCATTAATACCCCCTGGGGTATTGTCTTGGCGTGCGCCCCGATGGTGCCGGGCAACCGACAGCGCCGCAGAGGACCACCACGCGAAAGGCATGAAGATGACCCCACCCGCCACTTCACGGGATTCCGTCTCTGCACCTGAGGACGGCGCCCCGCGCCCATCCCCCACCGGCTCCGAGCGCCCCCTGCGGCTGGTCGTCGTCGGCGGCGTCGCCGGCGGAATGAGCTGCGCCGCCCGCGCGCGCCGCCTGAGCGAGGATGCGGAGATCATCGTCCTGGACCGCGGGCAGCACGTGTCCTTCGCCAACTGCGGCCTGCCCTACTACGTGGGCGGGGAGATCGAGGACCAGGATGATCTGCTGGTGCAGACCCCCGAGCGGCTGCGTGCCTGGCTCAACCTGGATGCGCGCACCGGCCACGACGTCACCGGCATAGACCCCACCGCCCGGGAGGTGATCGTGAGCACCGCCGCTGGCGAGCAGCGCATCCGCTACGACGCCCTGGTGCTGGCCCCAGGCGCGAAGGCCGCACGCCCGCCTGTCGACGGCCTGGACTCTCCGCGCGTTTCCACCCTGCGCACCGTCGAGGACGCCGTCCGCCTGCGCGAGTGGGCGGACGCGGGAGCGAAGTCGGCGGTCGTCCTGGGTGCGGGGTTCATCGGCATTGAGGCCGCCGAGGTACTGGCCAAGCGCGGTATTGCCACCACCGTCGTCGAGTTCGCCGAGCATGTGCTGCCGCCGCTAGAACGGGAGCACGCCTACCCGATCACCCAGGAGCTGCGCCGGCTGGGCATTGACGTTCGCACTGGAACGGCCGCGCAGTCCATCATCCACGGCGCCGACGCCGACGAGGTCCTTCTCACTGACGGCACGCGAGTGCAGGCCGACCTGGTCGTCCTGGCCACGGGGGTGCGTCCGGACACCTACGCCTTCGTCTCCTCCGGCCTGGAGCTGGAGCGCGGGGCGATCGTCGTCGACGACCACGGCCGCACGAATCTGCCGCACGTGTACGCCGTCGGCGACGCCACCGTGTCGACCGATCCGGTGACCAGGGCCCGCCGCCCCGTCCCGCTGGCGGGCCCGGCGAACCGCGCGGGGCGGCTGGTGGCCGACTTCATCATGGATCCTGCGCATGCCCGGCCGATTCCCGCGCCGCTGGGCACCGCCATTGTGCGCGTCGGGAAGATGACGGCGGCGATGACCGGCGCCAACCGCGCCGCGCTGGATGCGGCGGGCATCGAGTACACGACCATTCACCTGCACCCCAACCAGCACGCCGGCTATTTCCCAGGGGCCACCCAGCTGCACCTTTCGGTCAGCTTCACCCCAGACGGGCGCATCCTGGGCGCCCAGTGCGTGGGGCGCGACGGCGTCGACAAGCGCATCGACGTGCTGGCCACGGCCATCCGCGCCGGCCTGGGCGTCGCGGACCTGATCGACCTGGATCTGGCCTACGCCCCGCCCTTCGGTCAGGCGAAGGATCCGGTGAACCTGGCGGGGATGCTGGGCTCGAACGTGCTGAACAGAAGCGTGGAGGTGTGGGACGTGCGCGACCTGGAGCAGGTCCGGCGCACCCACCTGCTGCTGGACGTGCGCACGAGGGCCGAGGTCGCCCGGGGCATGGTGCCGGGGGCGCTCAATATCCCGCATACCGAGCTGCGCGGCCGCATCGACGAGGTGCGGCAGGCGGCGGCCGACCGTCCCATCGGCGTGATCTGCCAGGTGGGGGTGCGGGCGAACATCGCCCACCGGATCCTGGTGGGCAATGGGCTGAAGTCCTCGGTTCTCACCGGCGGCATGATCACCCTGCGCGCCTGGCTGGGTGACGACGCCGACTCCTTCCTGGTGGGAGCGTGATCGCCGTGGCCAAGACTCAAGATGCTGCAACTCGAGGTGCCGCCGCGACGACGGCGCCGGCCGCCCCGGGCCTCGAGTGCGATCCGGAGACGAAGCGGCGGATCGTCAACCGGCTCAAGCGGGCGCGCGGCCAGCTGGACGCCGTCATCGACGCCGCCGAGCGCGGGGCCTCCTGCAAGGAGACGATCACGCAGCTGTCAGCGGTCACGCATGCGCTGAACCGGGCCGGGTTCGTCATTGTCGCCAGCGCGATGCGCAACTGCGTCGACGCCGAGCGGGCGGCATCCGCCGGCGACGACGGCGGGGCCGGAGCCGCGGCGGACGAGGTGGTCGCGCCGGAGACGCTGACCGTGGACGAGCTGGAGAAGATCTTCCTGTCCCTGGTCTAGGCGCCCAGGGCACGCCGGGCACCGCCACTTTTCTTTCAACCCGATCAACCGAAACCAAAACAAGGAGAGCATCATGTGTCGCAAGGTGACGTGCAAGAAGTGCGGCAAGCCCACCTGGGCGGGCTGCGGGCAGCACATTGAGCAGGCGCTGGCGGGCGTGCCCAAGTCGCAGCGCTGCCAGGGCCACGACGACGAGCCCGCCGCGCCGTCGGGCTTCCTGCGCGGACTCTTCGGGCGGAAGTAGCGCGCCAAACTGTCCGAGTTCGGCATAAACGCGTTCACCGCGTCGAACCGCGACTTCGCGATCGTTGGAATGACGCGGCTCTCCGAGAGCCCCTCCGGCCGACCGGGGACGTTTATGCCGATCTCAGACATTCTTCCCCGCCCCCGCCCGCAGTTCGGCGGCAACACCGGGCCCCGGAAGATCTCAGGACTCAAAGGCGATCACCTGACTTGGGCACACCGCCGGAGGGCAGTGACACGGTAGCCTGGTGCCATGGCCGCCCAGGAGTCGCTCGGAAGAATCGTCATCCAGGGGTACCGCTCGATTTGTGACCTCGACCTGGAGTTGACGAGTGATGTCACCGTCCTTATCGGCGCCAACGGGTCTGGTAAGTCCAACCTGGTCAGCGCCCTTGAGCTTGTCTCGCGCGTCTGGGACGACACATTCCAGAACTACCTCACGGATCGGGGCGGGATCGCGCCGTCCCTTCGAGATGAGGACGGTACCGCACGCATCTCGATCTTCGGCGCAGCCGCCCCGGGGCGTCCCGTCAACGGCTACCGCGTAGCCCTCGCGCTTGACGACGACGACGCTCCCCGCGTCACAGAGGATCTCCTGTTCCAACAGCCATGGCACGAGCGTCCCTTCGAGGAGAGGATATCCCGAAGCGACCTGCACGGAAAGGGCAAGACCGTTCCTCACGAGGGGCAGGGCAAACGTACTATTGCCTATTACGTCGCGCCGATCGTCTCCGGATGTCGCGTATTCCACTTCGACGACGTCTCCCCCAACGCCCCTGTGCGGCAGTACAGCAACACCGCAGATGATCTTGCGCTTCACTCCGATGCCTCAAACATAGGCCCGTTCCTGCTCAAGACCCGACAAGAGCACCCTCGCAGCTATGAGCAGATCGTGTCCACCGTACGCTCCGCGGCGCCATTCTTCGAGGATTTCGTGCTGGAGCCGAACCAGAACGAGCGACTCCGACTACGCTGGCGACAGCGCGGACTCGACCGCGTCTTCTCCTCCCGCGAGATGAGCGACGGCACCCTGCGTTTCGTGTGCCTGGCAACTCTGCTTCTGGGTCCGGACCTTCCCTCGACTGTAGTTCTGGACGAGCCCGAGCTCGGCCTGCACCCAGCGGCGATTACGCTGCTCGCGGAGATGATCCACGCAGCAGGCAGGACCGGGCATCGCGTCCTGGTCGCCACCCAGTCCGTGCCCTTGCTGTCGCACTTCGAGATCGGCGAAGTTCTGGTACTGAACCGAGTCGACGGCGCCACGGTCGCCACACGCCCCAACCCCGAGATCCTAGCGGGTTTCCTCGAGGAGTACTCGGTAGGAGCCCTGTGGGAGATGAACCTGCTCACGGGCCATCCGTCCTTCCACGAGCAGACGATCGAGGTTGTCCAATGACAGCTCTCAGACATGTCATGGTGCTCGTTGAAGGACAAACCGAGCAAGGCGTCTTGGAGAGCGTCTTCGCACCCGTGGCACTGACTCACTCGATCTATATACAACCTATTACGGTAATCACCTCCGACACGTCACATGGTGCAAATCGAGGCGGCGGCAACTGGCGAAAATATGATGACCACCTGCGCAGGTTACTTAAGAACACTCATCTGAGCAGAGTCGGCCTGCTGATAGACTTCTACGGCTACCCACGCAACGCGCCCGGCTATATTGCCAACGGCAAAGGGGAGTCGTACCGGCAGTCCTTGGAGCAGGCCCTCCGAGACCATTTCGAGGACCCCAGGTTCCGCCCACTCGTCGTTAAGCATGAGATCGAGGCTCTGGCGCTCGCCTCCATCTCCGCAGGTCATTCAACAGGGGCCTTCTCAACAAAGGCACTGAAACAGCTCGTCAAAGCCGTCGAGGCGAGTGGCGGCCCGGAGGAGGTCAACAACGGGCCGGATACGAGTCCGTCCAAGCGCATCCACCGAGTCTGTCGCAAATACCGCAAAGTGCAAGATGGCCGGGAGCTCGCCGAGCGGGCGGGCGCGGAAGAGCTTCTGCGGCGGTGCCCCACGTTCGCGGCTTGGTGGAAGAGCCTTCTCGAAGACGCGCCTTCCTGAGCCGCCGCCGACGGTGCGTGCCGCGCACTCGCTAACCACATCCATACGCCCGCTGCACGCCGCCCGTTAAGCACCTCGAATTCGTCTCGGAGGTCTGTGAGAGGCTGCGGGCACGTTAATGCCAATCTCGGACATTCTTCCTTACCCCCACCCGCAGCTCTCCGACAACGCCGGGTTCATAGAAGAAGGCCGGAGCGAGTCGTGCGTAGGCATCCTTTGTGGGGAGCCGTAAAAGCTCCTCGTGCATCGCAAGCAGGTCGATCCTTCCGAATAGGAAGACTTCTCCACCATCAAACCGCACTGTTCGAGTCAGGCTGCAGTCCGCGTACGCCGGGCACTCCAGCAGATGCGGCACCCCGCCCACGCGTGACTCTTCCAGCGTCAGGCCCGCCACGGCCAGCCTGCTTTCCCTGGGTGCATCCGCGACCTCTGGGGCCCGCTCGGCCTGCCGGGCGGTAGGGAAGTTCAGAGTGAAGCGTTCGGTAGCGGTCGCATTGGCGCAGGTCTGATGCTGCTCGGAACATCCGAACCCGATGATCGGCCCGCGGAAGGCGGCCATTGACACCCAGCTCTTCGGCGCCAGGTTCACCTCGCCGTCGGCATCGCGAGTCGTCACATACACGATCTGTCCGGGCACCGGGGACGGACGCCACTGCCACTTGTCCGCGGGCAGTGGATGAAAAGGCGAAGCCGCGATCTGATCCATGCCTTGCCCCACAGCCGCCAGTATAAGGTCGAGGCATGAACCGAAGTGTTACGGTCACTGCGACCCGCTGGTCGGGTGGCTGGGAGCTTGAGCTCGACGACGACCACCACACCCAGGTAGCCCACCTCGACCGGGCACGCCAGCAGGTCGTCGATTACCTCGATACCGTTGACGCGGCCACCGACCACTCCAGCTGGGAGATCGACATCGTCCCCCAAGTCGACTCCCTAGCCCAGGTTCGTGCCGTCGATTGACCGCTACGCATCCAGCACGCTGGCCGCTGGGCAGCATCCCCCTGGACGCCACCCGCTAAGACCCTGGAATTCGTGTCGGAGGCTTGTGAGAGGCTGCGGGCATGCGGATCCTCCATACTTCCGACTGGCACCTCGGGCGCACCTTCCACGGCCGGGTGCTCGATGACGCCCAGGCTGTCTTCGCCGAGCACCTGATCGAGGTGGTCAAGGCCGAACGCGTGGACGCCGTCGTCATCTCCGGGGACGTCTACGACCGCGCCATCCCGCCCACCGCCGCCGTCCGCCTGCTCGACGACACCCTGTGCCGCCTGGCCGAACGCACCCGCGTGGTGGTCACCCCCGGCAACCACGACTCCGCCCAGCGGCTCGGCTTCGCCGCCGCCCTGCTGCGCGAGGGACTGGACCTGCGCGTGCGCGTGGCCGACGTCGACCGGCCCGTCGTCATCCCCGACGCCGCCGGCCATCCCGGCCTGTACGTCTACGCCCTGCCCTACCTCGATCCCGACGCCGCCCGCGAGTCCCTGCCACCCCTGCTGGCCGCACGCCTCGGGGAGGGGATCGTCGAACCGGAGGCGCAGGCCGACGCCGCCTCTCCCGCCGACCCGGCGGCCTTCCCCGGTCCCCCCGATGCAGCCGCGCCCGTACCCGCCGGCGGTCCCGCCCTGCTGCCGCGCAGCCACGAGGCGGTTGTCTCCGCAGCACTGCGGCTGGTGGCGCACGACTTGGCTGAGCGGCGGGCCGACGACCCGTCCAGGGTGCCCGCGCTGGCCATGGCGCACGCCTTTGTCGTCGGCGGGCAGGCGAGCCCCGACTCCGAGCGGGACATCCGCGTCGGCGGGGTGGACTCCGTGCCGGCGGGCGTGTTCACCACGCTCGGCGGCTCGCCCCTGGCCGACGCCTCCGGCGGGCTCGACTACGTGGCCCTCGGACACCTGCACCGCCCCCAAGAGCTGCACTCCCCCGCCGCCGGGGCCGACACCGCCACGGCCGACGCGCCTGCCGCTGATGCGCACCCGTCCGCCGCGCACGCCCCCGCACGCCCGCGCCTGGTCTACTCCGGCAGCCCGCTGCCCTTCTCCTTCCCCGAGGCCGACGCCACCAAGTCCTCCGTGCTGCTGGAACTGGGCCCCACCGGCGTGACCCGCATGGAACGGATCCCCACCCCCACCCCCTACCGGGCCACCACGCTGCACGGCACACTCGATCAGCTCCTCGCCCCCGCGAACGCGATCTACACCCGCGACTGGGTGCGCGTGGAACTCACCGGCCCCATGCCCCCCGGCACCATGGCCCAGCTCAAGGAACGGTTCCCCAACCTGCTGGCCTTCTCCCACACCCGCCCCGAACAGGCCGAGCGCGAAACCATCACCGTCACCCGCGCCTCCGACCCGGTGGACGTGGCCGACCGCTTCCTGACCGAGATGCTCGGTCACCGCCCCACCCCGGCCCAGCACGCCATCATGGCCGCGGCCTACGACGCCGCCCGCGCCGAAACCCAGCTCAAGGAGGACCGCTGATGCGCCTACACCGCCTGACCATCACGGGGGTGGGCCCCTTCCCCGGCACCGAGACCATCGACTTCGACCGCTTCGCCGACTCCGGCCGCTTCCTGCTGACCGGCCCCACCGGATCGGGCAAGACCACCATCATCGACGCCATCGTCTTCGCCCTCTACGGGGAGGTCGCGGACTCAGACGGGTCCTCCAAGCAGCGCATCCGCTCCACCCTGGTGGCCCCCACCGCCCCCAGCGAGGTCGAGCTCGTCTTCTCCACCTCCGCCGGCGTCTACCGGGTTGTGCGCACACCCGAGTACATGCGCCCCAAACGGCGAGGCAGCGGCACCACCAAGCAGAACGCCTCCGTGAAGCTGTGGCGGCTGTCCGCCCCGGACGGGAAAGCCCTAAGCGAGCCGATCACGCGCATCGATGAGGCAGGCCAGGAGATCCTCCGGATCGTGGGTCTGGACCGTGGCCAGTTCACCCAGACCGTCATCCTGCCGCAGGGGAAGTTCGCCCAGTTCCTGCGCGCCGAATCCAAGCAGCGCCGCCAGCTGCTGCGCGACGTATTCGGCACGGGCGTCTTCGATCACATGCAGGAGGCGCTGCGTATCCGCGGCCGTGCCCTGGAGCAGCAGGCGGAGTCTGCCCGCCAGGTACTGCGCGCCCGCGCCGAGATCCTGGCACCCCTGCTTTCCGAATCCGACCCCCCGGCGACTACCGACACAGGCGACGCCGCCACCGACTCCCCCGCCGGCGGCCCCGTAGGCACCGCCGCCGACATGCAGTCCCCTGCAGCAAGCGCCGACTCTCCCGGGGAAGACGGCGGCGAACCAGTCTCCCCGCCGCCCTCTCCCGCCGCACAGCTGGAGGCCCTCGTGTCCGCCCGCGTGCCAGATGCCGGGGCCATCACATCCATAGCTCACGCCGCCGTCCAGGCCGCGCAGGCACCGACCGAACCGGCGCAGCATGCCCTGGAGGCGGCCGGCGCCGCGCGCCAGGAGGCGGTCGACGCCGTCAACGCCGCCATCGCCCTGCAGGACCGCCTGGACCGGCGCGCACGCCTGGTGGCCGAGCAGCAGCAGCTCAACGCCAGCGCCGCCCAGGACGCCGCCGACGCCGCCCGTGCGAAAGCGGCCCGGCAGGCCGCCTCCGTCATCCCCGTGCTGGCCCGCGCCCAGGACTCCGCCGACGCCGCCCGCACCGCACACACGCAAGCCATCACGGCCTTGGAGGAGAACCGCCCGCCCACCACCGGCTCCGACCCCGGGAACAACACCACAACCCCACTCACCATCGCCGAATACGAACCCGCCCGCGCATCGCTGGAGGCGCTCACCGCCCTGATCCCAGCCACCGACACACCCGCACCGGCCGACGCGGATTACGCGGAGGCGCTCCCCGCCCTGGACGCCCTCACACAGGCCGCCCGCACCATCACCACCCGCAGCCACGCCCTGCGCACCCGAGCGGGAACACTCAGCGCCGTCGTCAAGCTGGAAGACGGACTGGCCGCCCGCGCCCAGGAGGCGGAGACCGCCCAGCAGCGCCTCACCGCCAACCAGGCAGACACCGAAGACGCCGCCGCCCAACTGGCACAGCGGCCCGAGTTGCAGACCGAGCTGGAAGAGGCGCTGGCCGCAGCGCGCGCCGCCCAGGCAAGAGTGCCCGAGCTGCGCCTGCAGCGGGCCGCCTTCGCCGAGCGCCTCGAGGCATCCCAACGCGCCGACGCACTGGACGGCCAGATCGCCGCCACGCATGACGCCGTCGAGGCCGCCACCGCCGCGGCGCGCGACGCCAACGCGCTCGTCTCCCAGCAGCGCGAGGCCTGGATCAGCGCCACCGCCGGCTCGATCGTCACCGAACTCGTTGACGGGCAGCCCTGCCCGGTGTGCGGCTCAACCGAGCACCCCGCCCCCGCCGTCCCCGACCAGGGGACCGTCTCCCGCGCGGACGTCGAGGCCGCCGAGGCGGCGCAACGCCAGGCCGACGCCAAGCTGGCGGCACAGGTCAAGACCCACGAGGCACTGGTCGCCGAGCAGGCCACGGCCCGCACCGCCGCCGGGCAGTCCCCCACGGCACAGCTCGCCCAGGCGCTGGAGGCCGCGCAGCGTGAACTCGACTCCGCACAGCAAGCCGCCGCACCAGCGCCAGAACTGGAGTCCCAGCTCGCCGACTTCACCAGCACAACCGAGCAGCTGCGCGAACAACTCGCGCAGCGCCGGGCCGAGCTAGCGCAGGAAGGCGCCCGGCTGGACTCCCAGTTTGAGGCTCTCGCCCGGGACCGGGAGAACTGCCGCACCGCGCAGGGCGCCTACAACTCCGTCGCCGACCACATGCGCGCCCTGAGCGATGCCGCCGAGGCCACCGGCCAGCTCGCAGCCCTACTCGCTCAGGCCGCCGAGGCCACCCGGACGGCCACGCAAGCCCGTACCGAACTGGCAGATGCCGTCACCCAGGCCGGCTTCGTCTCCGCCACGGACGCGAACGCCGCCTACCTGCCCGGCCAGAAGCTGACGGAACTGGAGCAGAAGGTCGCCGAGGCGGCCGCACGGCGCGAACGCGTCCGGCACGGCCTGACCCAGGATGAGGCGATCGCCTCCCTCACCGGAGAGGAGGAAGCCGACGTCGTCGGCGCGCGCCAACGGCTGGATGCCGCCGAATCCGCCTACCAGGCGGCGGTGGAGAAGCGGGAGCAGGCCCGCTCCCACCTGGCCCGCGTGCAGGAGGCCGCCGACGCCGTCAGCGACGCCGCCACCGCCCTAACCGCCGTGGTCAAGGACTCCGCCGCCCTGTGGGAGGTCGTCGCCGTGGCTTCCGGCTACAACGACTCCGCCACCCCCCTGGCCACCTGGGTGCTGCTAGAGCGGTTCAAGGAAGTTCTCGTCTTCGCCAACCAGCGCCTGTCCCAGATGTCTGCGGGGCGCTATGAACTCGTCCACGTAGACGACGAGGTCGGCTCCAGGAGCCGCACCGACCGCGGACTGGGGCTCGGCATCATCGACCGCTTCTCCGACTCCGGTGTGCGCGGCCCCAAGACGCTGTCCGGTGGGGAGACCTTCTACGTATCCCTGTCCCTCGCCCTCGCCCTGGCCGACGTAGTCACCGCCGAATCCGGCGGAGTGACCATGGAAACACTGTTCATCGACGAGGGCTTCGGCTCCCTGGACCCCGAAACCCTCCAAAACGTACTTGCCGAGCTGGGCCGCCTACAGGCCGGCGGACGCACCGTCGGCATCGTCTCCCACGTGGAGGAGCTGCGCCGGCAGGTAGCAGACCGCATCGAGGTCACCCGCTCGCCCGCGGGCTCCAGGCTGCGCGTCATCGCCTCCTGACTGAGCCGCCGCCGGCAGCTCACCCCTCCCTGTGTGATCAGTGTCGGTCTCGGCGTGTCACTTGTGCCGGTCTCGGCACGTCACTTGTGCCGGTCTCGGCACGTCACTTGTGCCGGTTTCGGCGTGTGATTAGTGCCGGTCTCGCGGGGTGGCGGCCAGCTCCTGCGCAAGCGCGGCACGCTCGGAGACGTCATACCACAGCAGGTCCGCATCTGCGGCACGCTCAAAGGCAGCCTCATCCCCGGTGCGCGCGGCGCGCACATCGGCCTCCGCCTCCGCCTCGTCCACCAGCAGCGCAGCCACCTGGTCCCACTCCACCGGCGCGGTCACCTCAACCGTGCCCGGAAGCACGTCGCCCACCACCGGCACCTCCCGCACCTGCGCATCCTCAACATCCGCGGCGATCACTACGCGTCGATCCGCCTCCGCCTCCGCGCCAGGCGCGGCCAGCAGCAGCACCGAGGAGTCCGCGGCGCACAGGCTCGCAGAGACCTCCAGCCCCTCCTGATCCTCCTCGGGAAACGCGTCGGCCAGCGCGGGCGTGACCGCATGGGCTATACGGGGGCTGATCCGGACGGCGGACAGGTCGGAGGCAGTGGCAGGAAGGTAAGCACGCATGGGCCAAGTGTGCCCGATTCCAGCCGGTGCGCGGCACGACCCGGACGGCAGGGCAACACTGAAATCCGGGGCGCCGCGCCCAGCAAGCGCAGCGGGCCCCCACCCCAACGCCTCCACCCGCTTGGCGTGGCACCACAGGTGTGGTGAGCTGCGGTCATGAACTGGGACAGCCTCCTGGCCGATCTGGAAAGCCGCTTTGACGCAGAGCGCCGCGCCGACCTCGCCGCCGAGGCCGCAGAGCTCGCCGAGGCGGAAGTAGCCAGCCTGCGCCTGGCCGACCGGCTACACGGCGCCGTCGGCCGCACCGTGCACCTGCGCACCCGCGGCGGAACGTCCGTGGACGGCGTCGTCAGCCGCGCCGAGGAAGCCTTCGTACTGCTCACCGAGAGCGAGGGTATGCAGTCACTTGTGCCGTTGCACGCAATCGCCCTGGCCACACCCCTGCCGGGCCCAGCACCCGCGCCGGCCGGACGCCGCCCCACCATCCAGGCGGTACTGCGGCGGCTCGCGCGCGCCGGCGCACGCGTGCGCGTGGTATTCGCTGCAGGCGAGTTCACCGGACGGCTCGCCCGCGTGGGGGCCGACTACATCGACGTCATCCACGACGGCGCCGCCCCGGGGCGCGCTCCCGGCGCGGTCACCATCGCCCTGCCGATGATCGAGGTGATACGCAGCCGCTGAACGCATCAGCGGCGCCGCGCACGCCCAGTCCGGGACCCGGGCTAGGCGTCCGCGCCCCTGGTCGCCCGCAGCGATCCGGCCGCCACCATCGCGCGAGTCGCCGCGAGCTGGCGCTCCACGTACTCATCAAAGGCGCTCTCCGGCACGCGCCACAAGTGGCGGGCCCCCACTTGAATCGCCGGGAGCTCACCCGACTGGATCAAGGCCCGCACCCCCTGGGCAGACAGCTGCAGGTGCTCGGCTACTTCAGCGATGGTCAGAAAACTCTCCGGCATGGCACTATGCTCTCACCATCTTGCCGTATACGCCATAGCTGAACATACTTGTGGATAATCAATTACACTCCCAAGGTGTTCAACGGCAGCACACATGATCAAGGAGGGCCCAGTGAGTTCCGCGCGACGAAGCGCACCCAGCCCGGCTGGGGCCGCACGCCCAACCCCACGCAGGCGCCCGCGCCGCCCCACCTGGCGTGATCCGCGCCTGGCCGGCGGACTGGTGCTGATCGGAACCGCGGTGGCCCTGGGCGCCTGGGCCGTCAACGCCGCGGCAGACACCGAGCAGATCTACATCCTCTCCCGCGACGTCGCCCCCGGCACCGACCTGACCGCGGACGGCGTGCTGACCCTGGTTGACTCCCACCCCGGCACCACCGTGTACGTGGCGGCGGGAGAGCTGCCCGAGGACGCCGTCGCAACCCGTTCCCTCCAGGCCGGCGAGCTGCTGCCATCCGGGGCGATCGGCCAGGCGGCGGATGTCGACCTGCGGTCAGTTGTGCTCAATCTCGCCTCGGGACTGCCCGCGGGTACGGCCGCGGGAGACATCGTGGACCTGTGGGCCCTGCCCGCCGCCCAGGTCACGGCGCAGGAGCCCGGCCAGGCCGAGGTTGTTGCACGCGGGCTGCTGATCGCCTCGATAGGCGAGGCGGGCCCCAGCCTCATCGGCGGCTCCAGCCTGCAGGTGGAGGTGCTCGTGCCTGAGCAGGCAGTCGCCGACGTGCTCAGCGCCGTCGGCGCGGCCGGCCCGCTCGTGCTGGTGCCCACCGGACAGGGACAGTGATGACCGAGCCGCAAGCAGCCCCATCCAGTCCGCACGGGGTCCTACTCGCGCTTTCCGGTGACGACTCCAACATCCTGCGCGCCCTCGACGCACCCGGTTCGGGGCTGAAAGTGGTGCGCCGGTGCGCCGACACGCCGGAACTACTCAGCGCCGCCATGGCCGGCCTGGCCACACTCGTCGTCACCGACACCGCCTTCGACGACCTCGACCGCACGGTGCTTGACCGCCTGCGCCGCGCCGGCGCGTTCGGACTCCTGCTCGCGCCCGATGCCGAGCGCGAGCGGTGGGCGGGAGCAGGCTGGCCCGTGGAATCTGCCGAAACGGCCGCGGCCGGCATCTGCGCCCGCTTGCAGAGCATCGCGCGCGGCCTCGAGGACCCGCCCCAGCCGCCATTTCCTCCGGCAGCACCGCGCGCATCCGCACCGAGCCCGCCGACGGCCGAGCGGGACCTGTGGGACGAGTTCGACGCCGCGACCCCCACGGCACCACTCGCCCCCACGCCAGATCTGGCTCCGAGGCCAGTGCGCGCGCACGCGAATGAGGCGGACAAACCTCGAGGACGGCTGGTAGCCGTGTGGGGCCCGCAGGGCGCCCCCGGACGCTCCACGATTGCCGCCGCACTGGCCGCCGGACTCAGCGCTGGCACGATTTTGGTGGATGCAGATACTCAGGCCCCCTGCCTCACGCAGTTACTGGGCCTACCCGAGGACTCCTCCGCCCTGGCTACCGCTGCACGGCTCGCCTCCCGCGGCCGCCTGGACCCCGAGGCGCTGGGCCGCATCCTCATACCGGTGAGCGAGGACCGGCGCCTACTGTCCGGTCTGGGCCGAGCGGGCCGATGGCGCGAGCTACCGGCGGCAGCCATGCCGGAGGTGTGGGAACAGTGCCGGCGCGCGGCCGCCTGGACCGTCGTGGACGTGTCCGGGGGCCAGGTCGACGACGCCGTCGACGACTTCACCCTGGAGCCCGGTCCCGGCGCCGTAACCGCTCACCTGCTGCGCAACGCCGATGTGGTGGTGATCGTCGGCGCCGGCGATCCGATCGGCATACGGCGGCTCTTGCAGCTCATCGACGATCTGGATGGGGGCACCCGGCCGACCGGGCGCATTGAGGTGGTTGTCAATCGGGTGCGGGCCTCCGCCGCCGGCCCTTCACCACAGCAGGCCGTCAGGGAGGCACTTGCACGCTTCGGCGGCATAGAAGAAGTCACGCTACTGCCCGACGACGCGGCTACCGCAGACCGCTGCCTGCTGGAGGGGCGCAGCGTGCTTGAGGCCGCGCCGGGATCTCCCCTGGGCCGGGCACTGGCGGAGCTGGTGGACCAGATCGACCCGCGCTCGGGGGCCAGGCGCAGCGCGGGACGAGCAGCCCGCGGGGCCCGGCTCCGCCGCCTGACAGCGCGAAGGGCGCCCCGACGCTCCAGGACAGCCGGCGCCAGCCCCAGCCGCACCTCGCCCAACCACAGTGCGCCCGGTGGCGGTCGGCCGGAAGATGCAGCTAGCGCCGTCGTCAACCGCGGCGCCCCTGTAGCCCAGACGCCCGGCCCGCTCGTCGGAGCCAGCACCCCTGCGCCCCCACCGCCACCGGCGGAGACCGGCCCGGACGTGCCGCAGGCGCCGCCTACCGCCGCTACCAGAGCAGACTCCACCGGCCTCCTCGCCCCGCCGCCCGGCCCGGCCGACTCCCGGGCACGCAACCAGGGCGGACGGCACCGCGCCTGAGCGCCGCACACTCACTGAAACCCTCACCGCCAACCCGCAGGCGCCGGTACGAAACCCGGCGACTGCGGGTTGAGTACATCCAACCGGCACTCAGGCACACCCAGCCTCATTCAACACACACTTGACACATCTCAATCGCTCTACAATGATCTAACATCATCAAACATCATCACCAGCGATGGAGCGAGTCATGTGTGCAGCTACGTCATCAACGCGGACTACTCAAACCCTGCGGCACGTACGCAGCCACGTTGCGCTTGGCACGATCGGCGTGCTGTCCGCAGCCCTGATCCCAGTGCTGGCGAGCACCGCCGCCAACAGCGCCCGCAGCCTCCTGGAGCTGCCGACCGCCTGGTGGGGCAGCGCCCATCTGACTGCCGCAATCACAGCCCTCGCCTGCACCGCCGGAGCCCTGGGTGCACTCTGGCACCTGCTATCCGTGCTCCTCGCGCTTGCGGCCGGGGCCGGCAACCGTCATGGCGCCTCCGCCCCCGGCAATCCGCCGAGCAGGAGCACCCGAGCAGCTGCGCGGGCACTACAACGGTGGGGCGCGCCCCTGGTGCGGCGGATCACCGCCGGCGTGCTGGTCGCGGGAATCACCACCAGTCCGGCACTCGCCGCCCCGGAATCGGAGGTCGGCACCGATGACCTCGGCTGGCAGCCGACCGTGACGGTACCGACTGACCCCGACGCCGCGGCCCCGAGCTCGCCCCCGTCCGCCCCTGCACCAGACTCCGCACCAGACTCCGCGCAGGAACCCGGCTCATCGGAGTCCCATACCGTGGCCGTCGGCGAGTCACTGTGGTCGATCACCGCCGAGCTGCTGGGCCCGCAGGCCTCGCCGGCGCAAATCGCGGACGCCTGGCCGCGCCTGTACCAGGCCAACACCCAGGAGATCGGCACCGACCCGGGGCTCATCCACCCCGGGACCGACCTGGACGTCCCCACACTCACCGACCAGCCCAATTCCTGAACAAACACCCGCTGCGCGCACAGACGCGCGCCCGTCACCGCGCAGGAGAAGCGTCATGTCCATCCTCACCGTTCCCGATACCCGCCCCGACGCCGTCCCCGCCGCAGCGCGTAGGCACCTACGCGCGCTCGAGGCAAAGGAGGACGCCGCGCACCCGGCCGGCCGGAACCGGCGCCGCACCGGCCCGACGCCACCGCTACGGCCCGTCCCGGGCCTGCGCACCTCGACGAGCAGCCCCGCCGGGGCGCTGGTTCCGCGTCCGGTCCTGGAGGGCACCGAGCGGGCCGAGGAGTGGGACCGGCTGCACTTTCGCCCCTCCCTGGGCACCGGCGGCACCGCCAGTCGGCAGGCACCGGGCACCGGGGATGACATGCCGGACCCGGCACGTTTCGCCGCCGTAGTCGTGACCGCCGCTGCAGAAGTACTACACGGCCAGCGCCGAGCCGACCACCTGGCGCGCTGGACCACGCCGGAGCTGTTCGAGGCGCTGTCCCGGCGGGCAGGACTGGCACGCAGGCTCCTGGGCCAGGCGCCGACGCGCGTACGCCCGCGCTCGGCCCACGCCCAAAAGTCCGATAACGGCACCTGCGAGGTGACGATCCTGCTCGACGACGGCGCCCGCGTACGCGCTGCGGCGGCCCGGCTTGAGGCCTTTCGGGGCCGCTGGCTGCTGGCTGCCCTGGAGATCGCCTGAGGCCCGAGCCAGGTGGCATCCGCCCACCGGGCGGCACCAGCACCCTGCTACTTGCGCCGCTTCCTGGCCGCTGCCCGCCGCTGCTTGCGGTTGCCTCCGCCTGCTGCAGAGGCGGCCGGCCGCGTTGCGCCGCCGGCAGATGCACCGGCGGCCGCGGGCCGGGCCGCGTCCCGGCCTCGAGCCGCGGGCTCGGTGGCCGCAGTAGCGGTGCCGTCCTCCGAAGGCGCCGTGTAGGTCAGGCGCTGCTTCAAGGGCTCCTGACCGGCAGCCCCCATAACCGAGGCCACGGCGGCACTGCGCCCGCGGGCGGGCCGCTCAGTGGCGGACGGCGCAGCGGTACCCGCCGCCGCGGTAGCAGACTCGCCCTCCGCATCCGCCTGCGCGGCTGCGGCGCGGGCGGCCGCGGCATCGAAGCGGGCGGCGTTGGCGAACACCTGCTCGACGGTCTCCTCCCGGATCCCCTCCATCATGGCCTTGAACATGTGGGCGCCCTCGTTGGCGTACTCCACCAGCGGGTCCCGCTGGGCCATGGCGCGCAGGCCGATTCCCTCCTTCAGGTAGTCCATCTCATACAGGTGCTCGCGCCAGCGCTTGTCCACAACGGCCAGCAGGACGCGCCGCTCCAGCGCACGCATGGGCTCCTCCCCCAGCTGCGCGCGGGCAATGGGGTTGTCATTGAGACGCTGCTCGGCCTCCTCATAGGCAACGGCGGCGTCATCGCTGAGCTCGGCGGACAGGCGCTCGGTGGAGAGCAGGTCGCGACCGCCGACCTCCTCGATCAGGTCCTCCTGAGTGACGCTGACCGGGTAGACGTGCGCCAGGTCATTCCACAGGGCGTCCAGGTCCCACTCGTCGGGGCGTCCCTCCTGCGTGCGGGCGGCCACGATCGTGCCCACCGCCTGGGCGCGGAAGCCGGCCAGCTGCGGCTCCAGGTCCTCCCCGTCCAGGACGCGGCGCCGCTCGGAGTACACCTTCTCGCGCTGCTCGGTCATGACGTCGTCGTACTTCAGGACGTTCTTGCGGATCTCGTAGTTACGCGACTCGACCTGCCGCTGGGCGGAGGCGATGGCGCGAGTGACCATCTTCGACTCGATCGGCACGTCGTCGGGGTAGGCGCCGGAGCTCATGATGCGCTGCGCAGCCCCGGAGGCGAACATGCGCATCAGGTCATCCTCCATGGACAGGTAGAAGCGCGACTCACCCGGATCCCCCTGGCGGCCGGAGCGCCCGCGCAGCTGGTTATCGATACGGCGGGACTCGTGCCGCTCGGTGCCCAGCACGTACAGCCCGCCCAGCTCGACGACCTCGTCGTGCTCCGCGGCGCAGGACTCCTGCGCCGCCGCGAGCGCCTCGGGCCAGGCCTTCTCGTACTCCTCGGCGTTCTCCTCCGGATCCAGCCCCGCCTCCTTCAGGGCCGTCACCGCAATGTGCTCGGCGTTGCCGCCCAGCATGATGTCGGTGCCGCGTCCGGCCATGTTGGTGGCCACGGTGACGGCGCCCTTGCGGCCCGCCAGGGCGACGACGGCGGCCTCACGTGCATGCTGCTTGGCGTTGAGGACCTCGTGCGGGATGCCGCGCTTGTCCAGCAGCCGCGAGAGCTGCTCGGACTTCTCCACGCTGGTGGTGCCCACCAGCACGGGCTGGCCGGCCGCGTGCCGCTCGGCGATGTCATCGACGACCGCGGCCAGCTTCGCGGCCACGTTGGTGTATACCAGGTCCGGCTGGTCCTGGCGGATCATCGGCTTGTTTGTGGGAATTGGGACCACGCCGATCCCGTAGGTGCCGGAGAACTCGGCGGCCTCGGTCTCGGCGGTACCGGTCATGCCGGAGCGGGATCCCTCCGGGTACA
Source organism: Actinomyces sp. 594 (assembly GCF_019325145.1). NCBI lineage: Bacteria > Bacillati > Actinomycetota > Actinomycetes > Actinomycetales > Actinomycetaceae > Actinomyces > Actinomyces sp. 594. The sequence continues at coordinate 143,643 of NZ_PIZC01000034.1, read as the reverse complement.
GGCGGAAGTAGTTCTGCAGGGTGATGGTGGCCAGGGTCTGGTTCTCAGCCTTGATGTCCACCCGCTCCTTGGCCTCAATGGCCTGGTGCATGCCCTCGTTGTAGCGGCGCCCGGGCAGGACGCGGCCGGTGTGCTCGTCGACGATGAGGACCTCACCGTCGCGCACGATGTAGTCCTTGTCCAGGTGGAACAGCTCCTTGGCCTTGATGGCGTTGTTCAGGAAGCCGATCAGGGGCGTGTTCTCCGCCTCGTAGAGGTTGTCGATGCCCAGGTAGTCCTCCACCCGCTCGATGCCGGGGGCGAGCACGCCCACGGTGCGCTTCTTCTCATCGACCTCGTAGTCGCGGCCGGCGCGCAGGCGCTGGGCAAGCTTGGCGAACTCCTTGTACCACTTGTTCACGTCACCGGTGGCGGGGCCGGAGATGATCAGCGGCGTGCGGGCCTCGTCAATGAGGATCGAGTCCACCTCGTCGACGATCACGAAGGCGTGCCCGCGCTGGACCAGGTCCTCCGGACGCTGGGCCATGTTGTCGCGCAGGTAGTCGAAGCCGAACTCGTTGTTGGTGCCGTAGGTGATGTCGCACTGGTACTGCTTGCGCCGCTGGGCGGGATTCTGCGTGGCCAGCACGCAGCCGGTGGACAGGCCCAGGAAGCGGTGCACGCGCCCCATGAGGTCGGACTGGTACTCGGCCAGGTAGTCGTTGACGGTGACCACGTGGACGCCCTTGCCGGTCAGCGCGCGCAGGTAGGAGGGCATGGTGGCCACCAGGGTCTTGCCCTCACCGGTCTTCATCTCCGCGATGTTGCCCTGGTGCAGGGCGGCGCCGCCCATGATCTGCACGTGGTAGGGGCGTTGGCCGAGCACCCGGTCGGCCGCCTCTACGACGGTGGCGAAGGCCTCGGGAAGGAGCTCGTCCAGGGTCTCCCCGTCGGCGTAGCGCTGCTTGAACTCCGCGGTCTGCTCGCGCAGCTCCGCATCGGTGAAGTCCTTGTAGTCCTCGGCGAGGGCCTCCACCTGGGTGGCGAGGGCATCGAGCTTCTTGAGGGTCCGTCCCTCACCGATGCGCAGGATCCGGTCGACAATCGACACGCTGGTATCTCCCCTGGTAGCTGGTGGGAGCCCGCCGCGGCGCGGCCCCTTAGGCGGGCGGGCCCCGTGCCCGGGCGGACCGGGCGCGAACTCCGCCATGGTATGCCATCCCGCCGACGCCGCCGCGGACGGATCAGTGCTATCGCTCACCGCAGAGCCGCGATTGCGCTTCGCCGGCCCGCCACCTGCTGCCCGCTCCTTGCGGCCCTGTCCTTGCGGCCCTATGCCCTGGCAGCCCCGCCCCATCCGCCGCCTCCCGTCGCGTCCTGCGCCCCCGTCCACAGGCGCTCCCGGAGACAGCCCCCAGCAGTTCCCTGTGGAGGCCCCGGGGCAGTGGCGTGCGCGCGTGCAGCCGGCCCAGCACACTGGCCGCATGCCCCCGTCCCGCTCCGGCACGCTCACCGCCGCGCTGCGCCTCACCCTACCCGTGACCTGTGCGGGCTGCGGCCGCTGGGACGTCGCCCTGTGCCAGGAGTGCGCCGCGCTGCTCGCCGCGCAGCCGCACCGGGTGGAGCACGTCGACGCGGCCGGCGACCTGCCGGTATGGGCGCTTGCCACCTACGCAGGCCCCATCCGCGCCCTGGTCCTGGGCTGGAAGAGCGGAGCGCGGGAGGACTTGGGGCGCCTAATGTCCCAGGTGGGGCAGGACGCGGGCGGATGGCTCGCAGCCCACCTGCCGGACCAGGTGGTGGCGGCCGCAGCCTCGAGCGGGCACCTGCTGGTAGTGCCGGCGCCGTCGGGACTGCGACGGCGCGCACGCGGGCTGCTGGTGGCGGCGGACCTGGCCGACGCCGTCGCGCGGGGCCTGGCAGCGGGCTGGCCTGCTGCCGGCACCCCGGGGCCGGCGCGAGCCGTGACGGTGGCCAGCACGGACGTGCTGCGACGTCGCCTCGGTTCCGGGGGCGTGCACCAGGCGGGCCGCTCGGCGGCCCAGCGGCGGGCGAACCGCTCCGAGCCGCCGCGGGTACTGGCACCGGTGCAAGGCGCGGGAGTAGTGCTGGTGGACGACGTGGTGACCACCGGGGCGACCCTGGGCGCCTGTGCGCGAGCGCTGCGGCAGGCCGGGGCGGTAGTCGGGGCCGCCCTGGTGGTGGCGGCGGCTCCCCCGCCGGCCCGCGGGCGCCCGATCACGGTCCCCGGCGGGCCGGTACCCAGCGGGTCGGCACCCGCCCGTCCCAGTCGGCCACGCACCCAGGTCGACCCCAGTGGCGTACCGGCCCAGCCGGGCACCGCTGCGGACGCGTAGCCCGCGCCCCGGTCTGCTGGGACGCCCTCACGCACGGGCCACCAGGGCATCGGCGTCCCGGCTCCACCGCGAACGGTGCGCTGTACGTGGCGGCCCCGGAAATGGTGTAGCTTATGTGTCGTAACACACACGGCAGCGCGGCGCCGAGAGCAGATTCCGCGCCCGGTTGTACACCGGCAGCACACAAGGAGGTGGCCGACCACTCCGAAGCTCGTCGCAAGGTGCGGCGGGTGTTTCCCCCAGCCCGATCCCCTCACAAGGATCACTTGGACTTAGAAAGAGGTTCCACCATGGACATCAACGTCGTCGGCCGCAACGCGGAGATCAGCTCGCGCCTGCGGGACTACGTCGAGGAGAAGGCAGCCAAGGTCGAGCAGTTCGACCCGCGCGTGCAGAGAGTCGAGGTCGAGATCACCCATGAGCGCAACCCGCGCCAGGCGGACACGGCCGAGCGCGCTGAGATCACGGTGATCTCCAAGGGCCCGGTAATCCGGGCCGAGGCCAGCTCCTCGGACCGCTTCGCGGCCTTCGACATCGCCATGGGGAAGCTGACCGAGCGCCTGCGCCGGGCACGGGACCGGAAGAAGAACCACCGGCGCTACATCGTCGACCTCCCGGAGTCGGTACCGCCCGCGCCCGCCGAGGAGCCGCAGCTGCCGGACACCGATGACCTCCCCATCGAGGACTCCCCCACGGCTCCCACCGAGCCGGGCGTGGCCGTGGAGTCGCAGTTGGGCGACTCTCCTGTGGTGGTGCGGCAGAAGCTCCACGAGGCGGTACCGATGACGGTCGACGAGGCGCTGTACCAGATGGAGCTGGTCGGTCACCCCTTCTACCTGTTCATTGAGAAGTCCACGATGCAGCCCTGCGCGGTCTACCACCGGCACGGTTGGACCTACGGCGTGATCCGCCTGAACGCCCAGGTCTCCCCCGCCGACTGACCCCCGCGCACCCGGCCGGATCGGTCATTCACCCGCCCCGCATGCGCTGTGCCGCATGCGGGGCGCGCTGTATGCCGGTGCCTGCACCGGCCGGCATGGCCCCACCGCCGTCCCGCCCCTGCCTGCGCCTCAGGGCAATGGGTAGGCGATGTCCGTCACGTCGGTGGCGCTTACGCGCCAGGCTGTGCCGGTCTGCTGCCAGATGCGCCCCGCCGCGTCGGTGAGCTGCACCGCCCCGGTGGCGCGGTCGGCGGTGATGGCAACCGCTGCCGGGGAGGTGATCGTGGTGGCAAGTGGCCCGCCGACTGGAACCCGCAGGACTCCGGTCGGCGTCTGCCCCTCAGGGGCCGTGGGCAGGACCGCGATGCTCAGCGCGTCGTACCACACGACTGCGCCGGTGCGCGCCCCGGTCGCCGCAGGCAGCTCGAGCGGCTCGCCCAGGCCTGCCGGAGCGCCCTCGTCACGGGTAATGGCCGCCACGCTAACGCGCTCGTCGGCCGCGCCCGTGCCCGCGCTGTGACGCACCACGATGCGGCTGGACTCGGCTGAGACGTCAAAGGAAATCACCTTCCGACCGTCCAGCCAGGCGGCGGCCGGCCTAACCCTCCTACCACGGTCGTCAACCGCCAGGAGCTCGCCCTCGGCACCGGTCCAGACCCAGTGGTGGCGGTCGGCGACAGGCGGCAGCAGCCCGACGCCGCCGGGCCCGGCCGCAGCGCCCGGGTCGGGGTCCTCCCGCGCGCCGTCCTGCGCATCCTGCTCTGCGCCGGTCCCCGAGTCCTCCCCGGAATCGGCATCGCCCACCGACATAATGACGTCCGCCGCGCTCTGCCCCGGCGGCACGCGCAGCAGGCTCGAACGGCTCAGGACGTAGACAGTTCCATCCGCGCCCAGCGTGGGGTGGGAGGCCGTTCCTGCACCCAGGGTCTGGGCCGTAACCAAAGTGGTTCGCGTCGAGGTTGTCCCCTGCACCACCGCCCCCAGGCACATTCCGACGACCGCTCCCGGCGCCGCATCAACCGCGGGCAGCGGCGCCGCGCCACCGAGCTCCTCCCCGTCCGCGCGCACGACGACACCCCGTACCTGGGTGATGTCCGCCGCCCCGACCAGGGTTGCGCGTATCTGCGCCACCACAAGTGCTGCCTGTGAGCCCTCCAGCGCGTGGGGACCGCCCAGTCCGGTCAGGTCCACGTTCGCGACGCCCGCCTCGACGACTACACCGTCATCGCCTACCGCGGCCGCCTCGGGCACCGCCGTGGTCGCACCTGCGGCAAGCCAGTGCGAGGGCCCGCCCAGAAGCGCCTCAATCAGGCGGCGGGGAAACTCGTGCCGGGGCAGCCACCGCAGCTCGGGTACCAGGCGGGAGTGGTCCGGGGTCAGGAAGAACAACGGGGCCGATGCGAAGCCCGCGCTCAGGTCGCCATCGGACAGCAGCATGCCGGCGGGCAGCTCGGCGATACGCCACTGGCCCGAGGTGTTGGCGCTGAGCACATAGTGGCAGGCATGGTCGGGCTCGGACGCCGCGGTGAACGCTCCGCCCGCGTCGATAGTGCCGATCAGGTCCACCGTAACCGTGACCTCGTGCTCGACTACCGTGACGACGGGCATGGTGGAGCCCTCGTAGATCCCTACGCTGGCGCTCGGCTGCCAGGAGGCGGAGGCGGCATCGGTGAGGAAGGCCCGGGCGGTGGCGAAGTCATCGAACAGGCCGGCTACGCAGGCACGCAGGAACCCGGTGACGATCTCATCCGGCGTCGCGCCGTCCACCGGGCCGGCCGCGGTCTGAATGAGCTGCTCCTCGGTGATGCCCGGGAGATCTGACTCGGTGATCTCTCCGGACGTGGGCAGCGCCGTGCACGCGGCGAGCGCTCCCCCACCTAGGAGCATGGCGGCGAGCATGCTGCGCCGGGGCATCTGCCGAGTGAGCCCGGGCGCAGCGGAGGAGCCACTGGACTCGGCCCCAGTCACCGGCGCACCTCCCCCTGCTTCCTGCGGGCGTCCACGTCCTCCGGGGTGCGGGCGCTGGGGCCCTCCCCGGAGCCGTGCGCGCCGGCAGGTACGGGCGGCTCCGGCTCACCGCCCGACAGGGCCGCTGGGGCCGGGGCCTCAGGCTCCTCCTGCTCCACGTCGCGCTCGACGTCCGAGCGCCGAGACGCCGGAGACGGCGTCAACGCCGGGACCGCCGGCGGGACCTGGCCAGGCTCCACGGTACGGGCACCGACGCGGGAGACCGGCGGGGCGTCGTCGGGGACCACGTCCAGCGGTCCCGGCTTGGTGAAAGCACCGGGGGTGGCGTCGGGCCCGAGGCGGCGCGGGAGGGTGAGCAGGAAGGAGGCGCCGTCGGCCGGCCACCCCCAGGCCACGAGCGTGCCCCCGTGCAGGACGGCGTCCTCCAGGGAGATGGACAGGCCCAGCCCGGTGCCGCCCAGGGTGCGCTTGCGGGAGGGGTCGGCGCGGTAGAAGCGGTCAAAGACCTTCTTGACCACGTCCGGGCTCATGCCCACCCCGTGGTCGCGCACACGTACGGCGACGGCGTCGTCACTGGCGGCAACCGTGATATCGATGGGTGAGCCCTCCGCGTGCTCGAGCGCATTGACTATCAGGTTGCGCACGATGCGCTCCACCCGGGCCACATCCACCTCGGCGACGGCGGGAGCATCGGGCAAGTGCAGGCGGATCGGGGAGCCGGAGGCCTCTACGTGCACGGCAACCAGGTCGAGCACGCCACGTACGACGGCGCTGATATCCGCCTCCGCGGATCGCAGCTGGACCCGTCCGGAGTCGATGCGGGAGATCTCGAGCAGGTCGGACAGCATCTGCTCGAAGCGATCAATCTCCCGCATGAGGATCTCCAGGCTGCGTGCGGCGAAAGGATCCTTGATCTCGTCACGCGCCTGCCAGATCTGCTCGGCCGCCAGCCGAATGGAGGCCAGTGGAGTACGCAGTTCGTGGGACACGTCGGATACGAATAGCTTCTCCACCTTCGACAGGCTCTCCCAGGCCTGAATCTGCGCCTCCAGGGAATCGGCCATGTTATTGAAGGAGCGGGAAAGGGTAGCGATCTCGTTCTCCCCCGCCACTGGCAGCCGCTCCTGGAGGTGCCCGCCGGCCAGCCGCTGGGCGGCCAGGGAGGCACGGCGCACGGGGATGAGTACACGGGAGGTCAGGGCCCACAGGCCCAGCAGCAGCAGCAGCAAGAAGCCTGCGCCGGCGATGATGATGGCGCGGGTAGCCAGGTCGATGACGTGCTGCTCTGGCGCCAGGGTATAGACGAGGAACAAGTCGTACCCACCCGCCAGGGGCAGGTTGATCCGGGAGCCGACGACCAGCCCGGGGTCGGTGCCGCCGTGGCCGTCGGGGATGCCCACGGGCTGGGAGTACTGGGCGCCGGGTGCGCCTGCCTCCACCTGGGCCGCGAGCTCCTCGGTTATGAGCGCAGCCAGGTCGGCATCGGTGGCCAGGTCGTTGATTATGGTGTTGGAGGCCTCACCGGAGGCCCGGCGCAGTGCTACCCCCTTACCGCCCGCGCCCGCGAAGGAATCGTTGATGGCTGACAGCTGCGCCTGCGCGGTGGCGGTCAGGTCCTCAGCAGTTTCAACCGCGGCCGCGTCGAATACCGATTGGGTGGTCACTGCCCGCTGGCGGGCATCGGCCAGGATTGCGGCACGCCGCTCGGCGAAGACGTCGTTGCGGATGGTTATGGTGACGGCAACCAGCAGGACGGCGATGAGCACCACTCCGGTCACGGTCGCGAACAGCACCATGGAGGTGCCAAGGGACCGGCGTGCCGCCCGCAGTGGGGACGGCGCGCCTTGGCGCCCCGCGTTCCGGACCGGGCTCTGGGCGTCCACGATCAGTGAGCCGCGAGGCTAGGCCTGCGGTGCGGGCGGGGCCCAGAGGCCACCGCGCCCGCAGTCACTTGCCGTCGCCGGCGCGGTAGCCGACTCCGCGTACGGTGACCACGATGCTGGGGTGCTCCGGGTCCTTCTCGATCTTGGCGCGCAGGCGCTGCACGTGAACGTTGACCAGGCGGGTGTCTGCGGCGTGCTGGTATCCCCAGACCTGCTCCAGAAGCTCCTCGCGCGTGAACACCTTCCAGGGCGTGCGCGCAAGGGTCACCAGCAGGTCGAACTCAAGGGGAGTGAGGTTGATGACCGTCTCTCCGCGGTGCACCTGGTGGCCGGAGACATCGATGTCCAGGTCCCCGGCGCGTACGTGCTCGGCGCCATTGGCGTCGATATTGCGGCGCAGGCGGGTGCGCACGCGGGCGAGCAGCTCCTTGGACTTGAACGGCTTGGTGACGTAGTCATCCGCGCCGGCCTCCAACCCGGCGACCACATCCTGGGTGTCCGTACGCGCAGTGAGCATGATGATCGGCACATCGGACTCGGCGCGGATCAGCTTGCAGATTTCCACGCCGTCAATGCCGGGCAGCATCAGGTCCAGCAGGACCAAGTCCGGGTCTGTCTCCCGGAAGGCCTCCAGAGCCTTCGCGCCGTCGGCGCAGAAGGACGGAGTGTAGTCCTCCGCCTCGAGCATGATGCCGATCATCTCGGCCAGGGCAGTGTCATCGTCAACGACCAGAATGCGAGTGCGCATGGCGCCTATCTTGGCACGTAGTCCAGCCACAAACGCCACCGATATGGTGCACTATGACTTTCATCATATCCCGTTAAGTTGACACTAAGCAGCTGTCGGGCCGGGACTTCTGGCCCGGTACCCCTGTCTTATCGCCCCTGCGAGGCCCCCGGAGTCGGCGCCGGGCCCCGCGAGCGTCCACGAAAATCCGTCCCGCCGCGGGGCGTCGCCCGGGCGTGTCGGAGCGTGTACGCGCACCGTCGCGCCGGGCGGCCCGAGCCGCGAAGGCCGCGGCCCCGGCACCTGATCTCCTCCTCTGGGTGGAGAGCGCCGGTTTCCCCGCCGTGACACAGTATGCCCATGAGCACCGACAACACCGGGTGGCAGCCACCCACCGGAGGGACTCACGCGAGCCCATCCCCTGAACCCGGCCCGCAGCAGCAGCCGGAGTCGGCGTCCGCGCCCCGCTATGGCACCTACGCCCAGTCGGAGCAGCCCGCCTACGGCCAGCAGGCGCCCCAGGGTCAAGGCTCCTACGCGGGAGGTGCCCAGTATTCCCAATACGCCCAGCAGGCGGGCACCTACACGGCAGGTCCGGGCGGATTCTTCGTGGCGCCCAAGCCCGGCATCATCCCGTTGCGGCCGCTCACCATCACCGAGATCATCACCGGCGCCTTCGAATCGCTGCGGGCCAACCCCCGAGCCATGTTCCTGCCGGCCATAGTGGTCATGGGTGCCGCCGGCCTGATATCCGCGCTGTTCACATTCCTGGCATTCAGCACCCTGTCCAACCAGATCAGTATCATTGACTCCTACAACGAGTACGATTACGCCTCCGTCGGCTCCGACCAGGAAGTCTTTAACGCGCTCAGTTCATATCTCGGCGGCTCCACCGGCCTGTCACTAGTGAGCACGGCGATCAACTTCTTCGCCATCACCGTCCTGACGGGGCTGCTGACCGTGACCGTATCGCGCTCGGTGCTGGGCCGCATCGCCACGCCGGCCGAGGTGTGGGAGCGCGTCCGGCCGCGGCTGTGGGCACTGATCGGCCAGGCACTGCTGGTGGAACTGGTCACCGGACTGGCCGCATTCGTCGCCGCCCTCGGCGCCGTTGGGCTGTTAATCGGCTCTGTCTTCGCCCTAGACGACTCCGGCAGCTCCGCCAACCTGGGACTGATCATGCTGGTGTGCTTCCTGCTCGGCGTCGGCGGCCTGATCGCTGCGGCCTTCCTGGGCGTGCGCCTGTCCGTGGCGGGCGCCGCGCTGATCCTGGAGAACGTCAGCATCTGGGAGGGCATCCGCCGCTCCTGGCAGCTGACCCGGGGGTACTTCTGGCGCGTGCTGGGCGTCCAGCTGCTGGTCGGCCTGCTGGTTGGCACCGTCTCCGCGGTTCTCGGGGGCGCCATCGGCGCCCTCAGCGGCGCCGGAACCCTGCTCGTCGGGATCGGGGCGTCCACTGTGCTGATCATGGTGTCGGCCTTCATCGGCAGCCTCCTCGACGCGCTGATCCGGCCCTTCTCCTCCGCCGCAACCGCGCTGGTCTACATCGACCTGCGCATGCGTCAGGAGGGCCTGGACGTCGAGCTGCGCCGCTCCGCCGGAGTCTGACCGCGATCGGCGCCCGAGGTTCCGCATGATCCCGATGCCACCGGTGCCCGCAGCCGTCCACGTCCCCTACTCGGGGCGGGAGCTGTGTGGCCTGCCACCCCTGGATGTTCCGGCCACGCCCGACGCCGACACCGCGCGTCGCGCCGCCGAGAAGGAGCTGGCCAAGCCCGCCTATCACCACGCCGCCACCCTGTGGGAGCGCGCCTGGCGCTGGCTCGCGGAGCACCTGGACCCGCGCGGGGCCGTGCCCGGGGTGCCATCGTGGCTGTCCGTGCTGATCGTGGTGGTGCTGGTGCTCGCCCTGGTTGTCGCCCTGGGGGTCATGTTCACCCGTATCACCTGGGCACGGCGCGCCAGGCGCGCGCACGGCGTGCTGTTCGAGGACGACCGCGACGCCTCGGCCCTCACCCGTGCCGCCAACGCCGCTGCCGCCCAGGGAGACTGGGCAACCGCCGTGATCGAGCGCTTCCGGGCAGTAGTGCGTACACTCGATGAGCGCGGCGCGCTGGAGGACTATCCGGGCATGACCGCGCACGAGGCGGCGGGGCTGGCAGCCCGTCCGCTGGGCGAGCTGGCAGCCGAGATGGATGAGGCCGCCCGGCTGTTCGACTCCGTGCGTTACGGCAGCGTCGTTTCCACCCCCTCCCAGGACGCGTGGATGCGCGAGTTCGCCGAGCGGGTCACGCGAGCGCCTCTTGCCCTGCCGACGCCGGCCAGGCAGGTGACACCATGAGCACCACCACGGCCCCGGATCGGGGCGAGGGCACCGCGCCTGCGCACACCGGCGATCAGGTAGTGGGGGCGCGCCTGGGCGAGCGGCTGAGCCGCTGGCGCCCCTTCATAGCCGCCGGGGCGCTCCTCGTACTCGTGGCCCTGGCCACCCTGTGGACCACGCCGCAGTCATCCAAGGTCCCCTACGCGATCAACAACTCCCGTGCCAACGGTACCCAGGCTCTGGCCGAGCTGCTGCGCAGCGAGGGGATCGATGTCAGTAGCGTCAGCTCCGCCGACGCCGCCGTCAGTGCTGCCGCGGACGGCGCCACCGTGGTGGTGCTCCACGCCGGGGAGATGAGCTACCTCGACCGCTTCCGACTGGCCCGGACCGGGCAGGACGTAGTGGTCCTGGGAACCCTCTACGAGAATCTTCAGGACCTGACCGACATGACCCCGGTCGGCGTCTCCGCGAGCGCCGACACCTCACTGCGGCCGGAGTGCGCCGACCCCGACGCCGTGGCTGCGGCCTCGCTGGCCGGCTCGACCGGCTCGGTCCTCCTGGATGACGTCAGCGGCGCTGTGGGCTGCTTCCCGGTTAGGGAGGACGCCTATGCCTATGCCACCGCGCCGCTGGAGGGCGGAGGCACACTGCGGGTGATCGCCGACCCGCGCATTGTCACTAATGAGAACCTGACCACGGCCGGGAACGCGGCGCTGGCGATTCGCGCGCTTGGCCACAACGACCGGCTGGTCTGGTTCGATGCCTCCCGAGCGTCGTCCATTTCAACCCTGTGGGACAGGCCTTCGCTGCCACCGTGGCTGCCGGTGCTGCTGTTCCTGGGCTGCGGCGTCGTCATCGCGCTGGCCTTCACGCGGGGGCGCCGCTTCGGAAGACTTGTGCCTGAGGACCTGCCGGTGGTGGTGCGCGCCACCGAGACCGCCATTGGCCGCGGCCGCCTGTACCGCCGGGCCGGCGACCGTGAGCGCGCCGCTCAGGCGCTGCGGTCGGGAACCGCTCTCCGGCTCGGCCGCAGCCTCGGAATGCCGCCGTCCGCGTCCCGCGGCGAACTCGTCGAGGCGGCTGCGCGGGCCACCGGCTGGCCCCCAGAAGCAATCGACCATGCCCTGTACGGGCCCACCCCCGCGAATGACCACGTCCTGGCGGATCTGGCCGTTCGCTTGGAACTACTCGAGAGCGAGGTCCACCCGCGATGACCACTCCCCCTTCCCCACACAATGACCCGGCGCGCCAGTTCGACGAGAGCGACGTTCCCACCACGGCCCTGCCCACCACGGGCGTCCGCGGATACGGCACCGTGGCGGACCCCACCACTGCGCGACCCGGGACAGCACAGCCCGGCACAGGGCAGCCCGCGAGCGCGGGAGCGTCCGCCTCGCCAGGTGCCGCAGCCGGCCCCGTCCGCGCCTCGGCCAGTGCCGAGCCGCACGCAACTACGCCCCCGGGCAACGACCCCCGGGCCCGGCTGCGGGCGGTACGCGCCGAGGTCGCCAAGGCGGTTGTCGGCCAGGATCCGGCCGTCACCGGGCTGGTGATCGCCATGCTCGCCGGTGGCCACGTGCTCTTAGAGGGTGTGCCCGGGGTGGCCAAGACCCTGCTGGTGCGCTCCCTGGCCGCCTCCCTTGACATTGGTACCAAGCGCCTGCAGTTCACGCCCGATCTGATGCCCGGCGACGTGACCGGTTCGCTGATCTATGACGCCCGCACCGCCGAGTTCTCCTTCCGGGAGGGCCCGGTGTTCACCAACCTGCTGCTCGCCGACGAGATCAACCGCACCCCGCCCAAAACCCAGGCCGCCCTGCTGGAGGCGATGGAGGAGCACCAGGTGTCGGTCGACGGCTCCCCGCGCGCGCTGCCCGATCCATTCATGGTGGTGGCGACCCAGAACCCGGTGGAGTACGAGGGCACGTACCCGCTGCCGGAGGCGCAGCTGGACCGTTTCCTGCTCAAGCTCATCCTGCCCCTGCCGGAGCGCGGTGAGGAGCTTGAGGTGCTGTCCCGCCACTCCACCGGATTCAATCCCCGGGACCTGCCGGCGGCGGGCCTGCAGGCCGTGGCCTCTCCCGCGGACCTGGCAACCGCTAGGGAGCAGGTGCGCACCGTCAGCGCCTCACCGGAGGTGCTCGCCTATATCGTGGACCTGGTACGGGCCACCCGCACCTCGCCGTCGGTCGCCCTGGGCGTGTCTCCCCGCGGGGCGACGGCGCTCCTGGCCACCGCCAAGGCCTGGGCCTGGTTGTCGGGGCGCGGCTTCGTCACCCCCGACGACGTCAAGGCGCTCGCTCTGCCGACGCTGCGCCACCGCATCCAGCTGCGGGCCGAGGCCGAGCTGGAGGGCGTGTCCACCGAGTCAGTGGTCAACGGTGCCCTGCGTGCGGTGCCGGTGCCGCGGTAGCCGATCGCGCTAAGGAGGCACCCGTGTACCTGACCATGCGCGCCGTCTGGCTGCTTGCCGCCGGCGCCGTCCTCGTGCCGCTCGTGCCCCGCCCGGGCACCGTCGTAGCGTGGACGGCCCTGGTGGCTGCGCTGGTGGCGGTGGATGTGGCGGCGGCGCCCTCGCCGCGGGGCCTGCGCGCCACCAGGTCGGTGCCCCGCTCCGTCCGCCTGGGTGAGACCGTCACCGAGACGCTGACCCTGTTCAACACCACTGGGCGCAGCATGTCCGCCCTGGTTCGGGACGCCTGGCAGCCTTCGGCAGGTGCCTCCCACGAGCGCCGCGCATTGACGGTCCCGGCTGGGCGCCAGCGCCGCCTACGCACCCAGCTGACCCCCACCCGGCGTGGCGACCGCATCGCCGACCTGGTAACCGTGCGCGTGCGCGGCCCCCTGGGGCTGGCCGGCCGGCAGGCCTCGCTGCATGTGCCGGCCAGGCTGCGGGTGCTGCCCCGCTTCGCCTCCCGCAGGCACCTGCCCTCCAAATTGTCCCGGCTGCGGGAGATGGACGGGCGTAGCGCCGTAATGGTGCACGGGGCCGGCACCGAGTTTGACTCCCTGCGCGAGTACGTCGTCGGCGACGACGTGCGTTCCATCGACTGGCGATCCACGGCCCGACGCGCGGAGGTGGTGGTGCGCACCTGGAGGCCGGAGCGGGACCGCCGGGTACTGATAGTGGTGGACACCGGGAGGATGGCGGCGGCGCGCCTGGATGACGCTCCCCGGCTGGACGCGCAGATCGAGGCGATGCTGCTGCTGGCGGCGCTGGCAGCGCGCGCCGGGGACCGGGTGGACGCCGTGGCCACAGACGTACAGACCCGGGCGCAGGTGCGGGGCGTGTCCGGATCCGCCCTCCTGGGCGCGCTGGCGGACGCATTCGCCCCGCTGCAGCCGGCGCTGGTGGAGACCAACTGGACCCTGGTGGCGGCGACGGTGGAGGCGTCCTTGTCCCAGCACGCCCTGGTAGTGGTGCTGACCGGGCTGGACGGGGCGGGAGCGAACGCCGACATGCTGCGGGCCCTGGGCATTATGGCCCGCAAGCACACGGTAGTAGTGGCCTCCGCCACCGATCCGGGCCTGGAGCACCTGCGCTCCCGGCGTGATGACGCCGAAAGCGTTTACACGGCTGCCGCCGCCGAGCGCGAGCTGGTAGAGCTCAGCGCAGTGCGAGCGCGTCTGCGCCGCGCCGGCGTGGAGGTGGTGGAGGAGCAGCCGGGCGCCCTGGCTCCGGCACTTGCCGACGCCTACCTGGCGCTCAAGGCTGCGGGGAGGCTGTGATGGGTAAGCCGCGCGGCACCGCGGCCGTATGGGCGTCCGGCGGTGCTGCCGGACCAGTCGGCCGATCAGCCGGCCTCAGCCTGGATCGCGCCGGCCTCGTCGGTCTCCAGGTCTCCGGTGTGCCCGGCCATGACCGCCCGACGCCCCGGCAGCAGGGTGTAGGCCCAGAACACCGCCAGGGCCAGCGCACCGATCGTGCCCTTGAGCAGCCAAGGCAGCGGTGCCGGGGTCACGAAGGCCTCGATGAATCCGGAGACCGCCAGCGCCACCGTCAGCCCCGCCGCAACTGTGATCAGGGCGCGGCCCTCCGCCGCGAGCGCCACGCCGCGCGACCGGTCCCCGGGCGCCAGCATGGTCCAGAACAGTTTCAGGCCCGCGGCGCCGGCCACGAATACGCAGGTCAGCTCCAGCAGCCCGTGCGGGGTGATCAGGGCGAAGAACTGCCCGAGCAGGCCGTGGTCAGCCATGATGGCGCCGGCCTGCCCGACGTTCACCGCGTTGGCGAACAGCACGTAGGCCGGCAGCACCCCGGTGATGCCGCTGGCCACGCACAGGGCGGCGACGCGGGCGTTGTTAGTCCACACCTGGCCGGCGAACTCCGAGGGGGCGTAATTGGAGTAGTAGGCCTCGAAGGACTCCTGCGCGTAGGTGTCCAGTTCACTTTGCGACCCGAGCGCGGCCATGGCCTCGGGACTGCGCAGCGTCCACACGCCCACGATCACGGCGATCGCGATCTCTACCGCCGTCACCGCCACGGTCCACCAGCGCAGCCGGTACAGGGCTGCGGGGACGCTGGCCACCCAGAAGCGCCTGAGATCGCTCATACGCGCCTCGCGCGTGCCGGTTATGCGTCCGCGCGCCGCCGCAATCCTGGTGGACAGCTCGGCCAGCAGCACCGGGTCGGGCGCGCCGGTGCGGATCCGGGACAGGTGCGCGGCAGTGGCCCGGTAAAGGGATACCAGCTCGTCCGCCTCGGCTCCGGTGAGCCGACGGCGGGACGTGAGCTGGTCCAGGCGGTCCCACTGGTCGCGGTGCGCTGCGGCAAAGGCGTCAATGTCCACGAGAGGAGTCTGTCATGGTGAATGAGGCTGCCGCCTCGTCCGAGCGGATGATGACGCCGGACCTGATGATCACCGGTGAGGCCGTAGCTCTGGAGGTGCTTCCCGCCTCCCCCGGATCTCGCATCCTGTCCGGGTTCATCGACTACGCCCTGTATGCCGCCGGCCTGCTGGTCTCCGTGGTCACGGGCCTCCTGATCGGTGACCGGGTCATTCCCCACCCGTCCGAGGCGCTGGTGATGGCGCTGGTGGCCCTGGTGGCCCTGGGCTGGATGGTGGTGGTGCCGCTGGGAGTGGAGGTACTCACGCGGGGGCGCTCCGCCGGGCGGATGGTCACCGGCTCCCGCATCGTCCGCGACGACGGCGGAGCGGTGCGGTTGCGCCACAGCCTGGTGCGAGTCCTGGTGGGCGTCGTCGAGATCTGGCTGCTCGCTGGGGTGCCGGCGGTGTCAGCGTGCGTGGTCACCCGCCGCGGCAAGCGCCTGGGCGACCTGCTGGCGGGCACCTATGCGGTTCGTGAGCGCAGCGGCGGGGTTGATGCGCCGCCGATCCTCATTCCCCCGGAGCTGGCCGCCTGGGCCGCCGACGCCGATCTGCGCGCCCTTCCCGGGCACCTGGCGCTCGTCATCCGGACCTTCCTGCAGCGGGCGTCATCCATGCAGCCCCAGGCGCGGCTGCGGCTGGGGCTGCAGCTGGCCGCGCAGGCGGAGCCCTACGTGGCCCCGCCACCGCCCCCGCACACGCACCCGGAGCGCTTCCTGGCGGCCCTGCTCGCGGCACGGCGGGACCGAGAGTTCATGCTTGAGCTGCGGGACCGGCGCCTGGAGGACGATGCGCGCGCCGCCTTGCGCACGGCGCCGTTTGATGTGGCCGCACCCGCGCAGGGGAAGTGAGGCGGGAGCGGCGGGCCACCGTGGGGCGGTACCTTGGGATGGCACCGCGGGGCGGCTCAGTCCTCGGTCTTCTCGCCGCGCAGCACCCGCAGGTGGCCCCGCCGGGTGATCTCGCCGTCGCCCAGTCCGGTCAGGTGATCCGGGAGCGGGGCGGTCAGTGATGTGGGCAGCAGGCCGGTGGGGCGGCCGGCGTGCTCGGCCGGCTGCGGCTTGGGCCGCGGCGCGCGTGACGCCTCCCGGACGGCGTCGGCCAGGGCGGTCAGGTCGTCGTCCGACGGCGGTGCCGGCTGGAAGTCCGTGGCGAGCCGGATTACCTGCCAGCCGCGTGGCGCGGTGAAGGACTCCACGTGCTTCTGGCACAGGTCGTAGGCCTCCGGCTGGGCCTGCGTGGCCAGCGGGCCGAGCACGATCGTGGAGTCGGCGTACACGCTGGTCAAGGTGGCTACGGCCGGGTTCTCGCATCCGGGCCTGCGGCAGTGGCGGACTCTTCTCACGCCCGCAGGCTACCGCGCGCGGGGCGGCGGGTGCGGTAGCCGCGGGAGTGGCGGTGCAGCGTTGCGCCAGGCGCAGTGCTCACAGATCCGGGTCGATCTCCTCCGGACGGCGCCCGAGCACCAGCGCCACCTGCTCAACTACGACGCGCCGCACGAGCTCTGCCAGCTCGGCGTCGTCTGCGGCGCGGGAGACTATGGGACGCCGGTACAGGACGATCCGGGTGGGCAGTCCGGCGCGCGGCTCCGCAGCGAATCCCCGGCCGAGCACAACCCCCTGCTCCCACGGTGCGGGGTCTGAGGGCGGAACCTCCTCGACGGCGAACTGCATTTGGGTGATCTCCGGGTGCCGGCGGGACAGTGCGTCGGCGGCGGCGATCACCATGGCGTCGAAGCGCTCGGCCCGGGTACGCCAGGCGGGCAGGTGGGGCGGCAGCAGCGGGCCCCGCAGCCCGCGACCGTGGCGGTCGCGCCGACGCGGGGACGCCGGGATGGGTGCCGGGGGCAGTTGGGATGACCGAGCCACGCCCCCACCCTAAACGATCATTCCGGGCGGGCCGGCGCCGTCTGCGCCCAGCCGGGGTCAGTGCAGCAGGAGGCTGCGGGTCCCCTGGACATCGGCATCAAGCACGGCCGGGAGCACGGAGATGAGCTCTCCGGGCACATCTTCCCCGACCTGGGCGGTGACCACGGCGGCCGCCACCACCTGCTGGCCGGCGGGACCGGAAATCTCCAGTGCGGTTGCCTCTGCGGGGGTCGGGACGGTGAGCGTAGCGCCCGCGGGCACGCTGAGCTCCTGCTCCCAGTCCCCGCCCACGGATGCCAGGGCGACCGTGGCGGCATCCGGTCCGGTATTGGTCAGCACCACGGTTGGCTCCAGGCTACCCGCCCGCGGCAGTGCCAGGGCTGAGCCCCTAGTGGCATCGGTGGTTGCCTGCACCCAGGCGATATCGTGTGCAAGCGCTCCGGAGCGGTCGGGGTACTCCCCCGCACTGCGCACGAGCTTCACGGCGGCGCCGACGGGCGTATCAGACGTGACGCGCACCCCGTAGGCGCCGGGCCGCACACCCGCCAGCGAGAAGTCGAATACCGCGCCCGCATCCACGACCACCGCGGTGGCACCGGCCAACTGCTCCTCGCCCCCGGAGCCAAGCAGGGAGATGGATACGGTCGTCGGCACGTCTGCGGGGTTCACCACCCGCACCAGCGGCGCATCGGAGGAGACGGCACCGTCAACCTGGGCCTCCCCCTGATCGGCGGCGTCCACGAGCACGACTCCGGGTATGGCCAGCTCGGTGGCCGGGGCGGCACCGGGCGTCAGCGTGTCCACGCCGGCGGGGGTCTCCCCGTCGAGTGACTCGGTCACCAGGACCGGGATGAGCGTGCCGCCGTCGGCCTCCACGCTCAGCGCCAGCCGGTCGTCCGCCGCCCCCGCAACCTCGAGCAGCAGGGTCGCGGTCTGCCCCGCACTAACGGAAACCTGTCCGGAGGAGGGCAGCGTCAGCTCACCGGTAGAGCCGTACAGGTGAATAGTCGCGGTGACGGTAGTCAGGCCGGGATTTGTCAGCCGCAGCTCGGAGGAGGCGCCGATGTCGGCCGAGCCGCCCACGATCCAGGCCACGGAGGCGGGCGTGGTGCACGGGGCGGCGGCCAGTCCGCGCAAATCGCCGGAGGGGGTCAGCCAGGTGACGGTGCCGATGGCGCCGGCGGAGCCGCCGGCCGGCTCCCCCACGGTAAGGATGCCGCCGTCGGCCTGGGCGAGGGTGGTGGTTCCACCAATCTCCTCCGTGCCGTAGGTCAGCACTGAGTCCTCGTCGCGGGCGGTGATGGCGGTCGTGCTGGCCGCCTCCCCGACGTCGACGCCGCCGATGGTGTTGCGCGGCGCCGCCGGGCAGCCGTAGACGATGTCCGCACCAGGCGCAGGCATCGCAATGGCGGTCACATTCTGGTTGGTGGCGCGGGGTGTGCGGGTGCCCCACCAGGTCAGGCCGACTACGGCCGCCAGGACCAGCAGTACGGCAGTCAGGCGCAGGGCCGCGAAGAACAGTTTGCGGCGTGATGAGCTCATGCGGCAGTCCTCCTGCGACGCAGGGGCAGGGCCACCAGCGCAGTGATCGCCCACACGGCCTGGATTCCGCGGGCGGCGAGGCCGCCGATGCGGGTGCCGTGGGTGACGATGAGCTCGCCGCCGTCGGCGGGGACCTCGAAGCCGGTGCGCCAGCGGCCGTGTGCGTCGGTGATGGGGGCGGGCTGGAGCGGGCGCCCGTCCAGCGCTGCGCTCCAGGTGCCGTCGTTGCGCTCGGACAGGATGAGCAGCCGCTGGCCGGTTCCCGGCTCCAGGACGGTGCGGATGGCGGTCCTGCCGGTCGTGTCCGCGGGCACGGTGGTGGCGGTGCCGGCGCTGGTGACGAGCACGGCGCGGGCGGACTCGACGGCGTTGCTGGGGGACACGCGCCAAGACGTGCCCGAGTCGGTGCGCGCCAGTTGCTGTAGGCCCGGCGTGGCGTCCAGGCCCGCGCGGGTGGACGCCGTCAGCCCGTCTCCGGCCGCATCGGTGAGCAGCACCACCGCGATGCCGTGAGCCGCCAGGCCGTCGGCGACGTGCTCGTCCTGTCCGGCGGCGGCGCGCACCACCAGGTCTGCCAGTTCGGCGTCGGCCGGGTCGGTCAGCGTGATGCCGAGGGCATCATTCGGCTCAGGAGCGCCGGGAGGGGCAGGCGCTGCGGCTGCGGGTAGGCGCGCAGTGAGCTGCGCAGCCAGGACATCGGGGGTGACGTCGGCCAGTTGGCTGCCATCGCCGCGCCAGATCCGCACGCGCAGCTCACCTCCGGCCGCGGAGAGGACCAGAACCCGCCCGGCGGCGTCGGAGGCCTGGATCTCGGAGGCGATCACGGGTATCCGGCTCCCGGCCGGCCGCAGTGCCATGACTGCCGCGTCGGTGCCGGTCGCCGTCGAGTCGCGCGCGGCCAGGGCCCAGGCACCGCCCACCGCCAAGGGGGCGGCGAGGGCGGCGAGGCCGATGCCCACCACGCACACGCGGGCCCAGCGCCGCCAGCCGGCCGCGCCTGCATGCGGGGACGTCACCGAAGGGTACGCGGGGAAGCACGCGGCCCACACCGCGTCGCCCCCGGCCAGTGCCGCCGCCATGAATCCCGCCAGGGCGAAGGAGATGCCCGTCCCCGCCCAGCCGGTGACGGTTTGTGCGCCGGTGCCGTCAGCCTGCGTGCCCAGGGCTGTAATCATGCGCGTTCCAGCAGCGGCCAGGGCCAGGCCGCCCAGCCCCACCAGGAAACCTGCCAGCGCCCGGGCGCCGCGGCGCCCGCCGACCACCAGGCCTGACACGGCGGCCGCGGGAACAATGGCCAGCAGGGCCTTCAGCGTCAGCGCGAGGGCGGGGTCGTCGACCAGGTACTCGACGTCGACGGGCATGCCCAGGACGGTCTCAATGGTGCTGGGTGGGGCTACGGCGATGGGCACGCCGGTGTCAGTGAGCAGGTAGCGCGCGGCGGCGACGGCGTCATAGGACTGCGCCAGGCGCAGTGCACGCCACCAGGCGGGCAGGGCGGTGACCGCAACCGGCACCAGAGTGAGCAGCAGCCGCAGGGCGCTGCGACGCACGCACGCCGCCAGCAGCACCAGGCCCACCACTATCGGCGCGGCCGTTGCGGGTGCGGCGGCCACGATCAGGCTCAGCAGCAGCCCGGCGACCGCGGCGGCGGTGGGGGAGCCGGTCCCGTAGCGCTCCAGGAGCGCCGCCGGGACCGCGGCGGCCGCTTCCGCGGGCTGGTCCAACTCTTCCGCGGGCTCGGCGGGCTCCTGCGCGGGCCGGTCGAGCTCTTCCGCAGGCCGGTCCGGATCTTCCGCGGGCTCTTCCGCGCCCGTTTCCTCCTCGCTCCCCGGGGTGGTGCCGGCCCGCACGACGGGCACGACAGGCATGTCCGCATCCGTAGCCGCGCGAGTCCCATCGGCTAACTGGGGCGCCGATCCGGCGTCCGGCTGATCATCGCCCTCCGGCTGGCTATCGTCCTCCGGTCGGCCATCAGCCGACGAGTCGGGCGCGGCAGCGTCCGGCTCCGCGGTGGGTGAGGCATCGGCGGAGAGCTCAGCGAGGTCCTCGATCCGGGCGGAGGCGAACCGGTCCAGCTCATCGCGCTCCTCCTGGGTGGCGTGATGCGCACCGACCATCCCGGACAGGACCACGTCGCGCCGATCCGCACCCACGGCGCGAGCCAAGGCCGTCAGTGCCCACGGCAGCGTCAGGTGCACGATGACAGCGGTCAGCCGTCCCTGCCCGACGGCCAGTAGCAGGGTCGGCGCCAGTGACCACACGCACGCAGCCCAGGCTCGCAGCGGGACTCGGCGAGTAACGGTCCCGGCCGCGTACCAGGCGCCGAGCGCCGCCAGAGGAAGGGCCAGTAGCAGCAGGATGCGCACCAGGGCGTCGCCACCAAGTCCGAACCAGGAGCCCACCGCCACGGGTAGGGACAGCACCGCCAGCAGCGGGTTCACGGCGGCGGGATAGCCGTCCCCCGACAGTGCCCAGGTGGACCAGGCGGCATCCCACAGCTCGCGCCAGCCCGAGCCGAGGGAGGGCAGGGCCCCGCCAGTCACTGCCCGAGTGACCAGCAGCCGTGACATCCCGACGGCGGCAACAGCGGCAACGGCTACGAGGGTGACCGTCAGGCCGACTCGTCGCCGACGGGTGAGAACTGCCAGCTCGCGCAGCTCCAGCTCGCTGCGAGCGGCTTCCCGGGCCATGCGCTCGCGTTCCTGCCGCCGGCGGTCGCGGCGGGCGGCCCGGATATCGCCGGCGCTGGTGTACAACTGCGCCAGCACCGAGCGGCGCACGCCGTGGTGCGCGGCCAGGCGCCTGCGGCCACGGCGTATCACACCGGCGTCACCGGCGACGCCGAAGGCGGCAGCCAGCTCGTCCCGAGCCAGCGCGGGGTCCTTGGTCAGCAGGCGCCAGCCGGCGCGCGCCAGGCCCAGCAGAACCATCCAGGCGAGCAGCAGCGGCACGGGGCGAGCCGAGAACGTCGCCCACGCCCTCAGCTGGGCCGTGCGCCGGGCGCGAAAAGAGCGATCGGGATCGGGCTCGGGAATGGCGGTCGCCGCGGTGGCGGCCGGCTCGTGAGAGCGCCCACGACCGAGTCCGCGCGCCGCCTGAGGCTGCTGGCCGGGCCGCAGGCCGAGGAAGCTGGCACGGCGGTGGCGGATAATGGCATCCGGGACCACTACCACGCGGTGACCCGCCAGGCGCACCGCCCGGGACAGCTCCAGCCCGTCATCGAACACCGGGAAGGCGGGCGAGATGCCGTCCACCTCATCCCAAACGGACCGGTCGATCAGTGCCCCGGCGGTACCGACCGCGAGCATGTCCGACCGGTCGTCGTACTGTCCCTGGTCGATCTCACCGGCTACTACATCATTGGCTCGCCGGGCCGAGGCTGTGGTGCGCAGCCCGACCTCCAAGAGTTCGCGGGCATCGTCCCAGTCAACCTGCTTGGGACCTGCCAGGCCCACGGAGCGGGCCGACCGGACCGCGCGCTCCAGCGCCTCCAGGCAGTCGGGCTCCGGGGCTGAGTCGTCATGCAGCAGCCACAGGCGCCAGCCGTCGGCGGTGTCCTCAGCGGGGGGCGTGTTAGCCGCTACCCCAAGCGTCTCGGACTCCGATATCGGCGACATGGCACCGGTAGGGCCGGTAAGGGGGCCGGAGGCCGACCCCGCGCCGAGATACTCCCCCTGCCGCGCACCGGCACCGCCGGTGCTCAGCTTGCCACCGTGACGGCGTCTGCGGTTGCCGCGCGCAACGAGCTCCGCGTACTTCGCCAGGCCGCGCTTGACCGCGTCGCCGAACCCGGTGGCATCCGGTACACGCACCACGCGCACGGCGGTGGCAGAGTCGGCACCGGAGCCGACTACCGCCTCCTCGATCGGGGTGCCGTCACCCAGGCCATTGCTGCGAGAGGCGACGTCGACGATGAGCAGGACATCGGGGGCAGTCGCCTGGCGGGCCACCGCTCGTAGGGTCTCAGGCAGGTAGGGGGTTACCCCGGCTGAGACGAGGACCGCGAGGGTCCCGGCGGGCGAGGCGTACGGTCCGGCGCTTCCCGGCAGGCTCATACCGCGCGCCGTTTGAGCTTGCGGCGCTCGCGCTCAGACAGTCCTCCCCAAATCCCGAAGCGCTCGTCATTGGCCAGGGCGTACTCCAGGCATTCCTCACGGACTTCGCAGGAGGCGCACACGCGCTTGGCTTCGCGCGTGGAGCCACCCTTCTCAGGGAAGAAGGCCTCGGGGTCGGTCTGAGCGCACAGCGCGCGCTCCTGCCAGGCCAGGGGGCCCTCATCGGGATCGTCGTCGCCGAGCAGAAGGAGGAGCGCCTCGTCGTCGGCGTCGTCGGACCGCTCAAGCGGACCGTCGCCGAGGATGTTCCACACGATGGCTTCCCTTCAGGATACGGACGATGTTTACGTAGAATTACACGGGTGTGAGCCGCCGTGAGTCAAGCCGGGTGCGGGAAATTCACTCAATTGCGACGGCTCGGAGGCCGCCGCGGCGAGCCCGGCCCCGCAGTCACTTTCGCCCGGTATTGCACCACTGGCCGCTACCTCGGGCAAACTCGCGCCCGACCCGGCCAACCGTTTTTATGACAATCAACTGTGAGCTTGCTGTGCGCTCGCAGGCGGCGGCGTGCATCTGCTTGGATCAGACGGTGACCAGAACCGTGACCCCAGCAGCCGACCGCCTGGAGGACCTGCCCGACCCCCTGGCGCCCCTGCTTCCCTCCGCCGCGGACGCAGACCGCCCGTGGCTGGTCTGGTACGCACCCGGCGAGCGGGTGGAGCTGACCGGGCACGTGCTGAGCATGTGGCAGTGCAAGATCGCCAACCTGCTCACCACCGAGGCCCACACCGACGACCCCGCGGCAGGGCTGCTGGTGCACCTGGACCTGGGGGTGCACTGGCGAGCACTGACCTGGTGCGGCGGCGCGTGGCTCGTCGGCGGCGCGGTGGCCTTCACCGAGCCGGCCGCGCACGCCGACTCATGCCCCTCCCCGGGCGGAGTACTCCGCCCAACGGACGTATCGGTCGCATTCGAGCCGGCAGGCCTGAGTGCCGACGCGCAGGTGCAGGTACTGGTGCCGCGCGAGCCGCTGGCCACGCGCTGGCCCGGGACCCTGCCGCCACTCGTACTGGATGGCGTCGCCGACGTCATGCCCCACGCCGACTCCTTCCCCGCGCACGCGGTCGGCGGGGACACCACCGCGATGGTGCACTACCCGGCGCAGGCGCCGGGCACTGCCGTCGAGGTGTCGCGCGACGCGCTTGTCGCAGACCTGACCCCGCCCCTGCTGGTTACGCCCGGCGGGACGGGTGCGGGCGGTGCCGGCCGCGCGGGCGGGGAGGACCGGACACACGCTGCGCTCCTCGGCGGGAACGGCCGAACGGGTGGGGGCGCCCGCGCGGGTACGCGCGCCGTCCTGGTGCGCGCCGGAGCCGCCCAGGAGGCGGTGCGCGGGGTGCTTGCGGCGTGGCAGGCCGGCCTGACCGCCGTGCTCATCTCCCCCGACGCCGATGAGGCGCTAGTCCGGGACGCCGCCCGGCAGGAGGGCGCCGAGGCGGGCAAGCCGCGACGGTAGCCCGAAGGCGGTAGGCCGGGCGTGCAGCTGCGGACACCAGGACGTCCTCGTCCCGGCGCACCCGGCCACCTGCCGGGGCCTACGGCACATCGGCCTGGACGACAGTCCCCTCTCCTTCAACCGCAAGGGTGCGCTCGTCGGCGCCGATGAACAGCGCCTGCCCGCGGGTCAGCCGAGCCTGCCCGGCGGGGGTCGTGATCGTAGTCTCGCCGTCGGTGGCCAGCACGATTCGGGGCCCGCGACCGGGCACCTGCACCCGCCCGTCCGGCGGCACCACCGTGGTCACCAGCAGCTCGAAGTCATCCACCGGCACGTAGTAGGCGCGTGTGGCGCGAGACAGGTACTCGGGGGCGGGCCGCACAGGGGGCGCCGCGACATAGTCCACGCAGGCCAGCATCTCCGGCACATCCACGTGCTTGGTGGTCAGCCCGGCGCGCAGCACGTTGTCCGAGGAGGCCATGACCTCGATACCCATGCCGGTCACGTAGGCGTGCACCGAGCCGGCGGGCACGAACAGGGCCTCGCCCGGCCGCAGCGTGACCGGGTTGAGCAGCAGGGCCGCAGCCACGCCCGGGTCGCCGGGGAAGGAGCGCCACATGCTGATGACGTTGGAGTCCACGCGCCTTGAGGGAGATGCGCCTGCGGTCAACCGGGTATCGATCTCCGCGACGAGCTCGGCGATGTCGGCCTCCCCCGGGCGCGTGCCGGCGGAAACCAGGTCCGTGAACACCTGGCGAATTCCGAAGCGGGTCGGATTCAGCCGCAGGGTGCGACGCATACGCCGTGCCAGGGGCGAGTGCAGGTCGGCGAGCACCTCCGCCGCCCGCCGCGGCGCCCGGAAGCCGGCGACCGCCTCGAAGTGCGTAAGCGCCAGCACTATCTCCGGCTTGTGGTTGGTGTCCTTGTAGTTGCGTACGGGACTGCCCAGGGGGACCCCGGCCTCGTTCTCCAGCTCATAGCCCTCCACCGCCTGCTCCAGCGAGGGATGCACCTGCAAGGAGAGCACCCGGGCGGGGGCGATCAGCTTGAGCAGGAAGGGCAGCTTGGGACCGAAGCGCCGCACCACGTCCTGGCCCAGCAGGCGCTCCGGATCGGAGTCGATCAGCGCCGCCAGGGTGCGCTCCCCCGCGCGCGTGGTTCCGGCCGGGTGCGCGCCGAACCACTGCTCGGCCCACGGCTTCCCGTCCGCCTCGACGCCGAGGAACTCGGGGATGGCCTCGGGCGAGCCCCAGTCGTAGCGCTGCCGCGCGCCGTCAAGACGTTCCATGGGCGCCAACGGTAGCCGACGAGTCGGCCCCGCAGCGGCGCGCCGGGCGGATTCGCGTAAACCCGTCCGGCTCATTTGCGGCGAAGAGGGCCGCGGATGAGCCAGACTGTGCCCATGCGAGGCATCATCCTGGCCGGCGGATCCGGCACGCGACTGAACCCGATCACCCTGGGCACCTCCAAGCAGCTGGTGCCGGTGTACGACAAGCCGATGATCTACTACCCGCTGAGCACGCTGATGCTCGCCGGCATCCAGGACGTGCTGGTCATCACCACCCCGCACGACGCCCCCAGCTTCCACCGGCTGCTGGGAGACGGCTCCCAGCTGGGTGTGAACCTGTCCTACACGGTGCAGGAGGTCCCCAACGGCCTGGCGCAGGCCTTCGTGCTGGGTGCGGACTTCATCGGCGACCAGCCGGCCGCCCTGGTGCTGGGCGACAACATCTTCTACGGCCCGGGCATGGGCACGCGCCTGCGCCGCCACACCACCCCGGACGGCGGCGTCGTGTACGCCTACCAGGTGGCCGACCCGAGCGCCTACGGCGTGGTGGAGTTCGACGCGGACTTCAAGGCCGTGTCCATCGAGGAGAAGCCCGCCCGCCCCAAGTCCGACTACGCCGTGCCCGGGCTGTACTTCTATGACAATGACGTGGTGGAGATCGCCAGGAACCTCCAGCCCTCCGCGCGCGGCGAGTACGAGATCACCGACATCAACCGCACCTACCTGGAGGCCGGGAGGCTCACCGTGGAGGTCCTCCCCCGCGGCACGGCCTGGCTGGACACCGGCACCTTCGACTCCCTGGCCGACGCCACCGGCTTTGTACGCACCGTCCAGCACCGGCAGGGCCTGAATATCGGCTGCCCGGAGGAGGTGGCCTGGCGCATGGGCTTCATTGACGACGACGGCCTGCGCGAGCGCGCCGAGCCGCTGGTCAAGTCCGGCTACGGCCAGTACCTGCTCGGCCTGCTCGAGCGCGGGCGCAGATGACACTGCCGACGCCGGCGGCGCGAGCCGCGAGCGCCGCGTCCCCGTCCGGCGCCCACCATGATCCGTATCCCGCGAACACTCATCCCCACGAGCATTGGAGACTCATGACTGACAGCACCGACACGCCCGCCGCCGGCACCAACGGCGTGGAGACGGCCAAGCCGCTCGGCGTCCAGACCACCCCGATCCCCGGCTTCCTGCGCATCGACCTGACCGTGCACGGGGACAACCGCGGCTGGTTCAAGGAGAACTGGCAGCGGGAGAAGATGACCGCCCTGGGCCTGCCGGACTTCGGGCCGGTGCAGAACAACATCTCCTTCAACGATGAGGTCGGGGTGACCCGCGGCATCCACGCCGAGCCGTGGGACAAGTTCGTTTCGGTGGCCACCGGGCGGGTATTCGGCGCCTGGGTGGACCTGCGCGAGGGGCCGTCCTTCGGCACCGTGTACACCACCGAGATCGACCCCTCGGTGGCGGTGTTCGTTCCAAAGGGCGTGGGCAACGCCTACCAGACGCTGGAGCCGAACACGGCCTACACCTACCTGGTGAACGACCACTGGTCTCCCGACGCCCAGTACACCTTCCTGAACCTGGCCGATGAGACCGTCGCCGTGCCCTGGCCGATCCCGCTGGAGCAGGCCATCCAGTCGGACAAGGACCGCGGCCACCCGCGCCTGGCCGACGTCGTCCCCTTCCCCGCGGACGACGCCGCCGACGCCGGCGGCACGGCAGCCTCCGCGCCGGGCCGACGCGTGCTGGTGACCGGGTGCAAGGGGCAGCTCGGGCGCGAGCTCATGAGGCAGCTGCCCGAGGCCGGGTACGCCCCGACCGGCGTGGACCTGCCGGAGGTGGACATCTCCGACGCCGACGCCATGGCCGCCTGGGACTGGTCTGCTTATGACGTCATCATCAATGCTGCCGCCTGGACGAACGTCGACGGCGCCGAGACCCCCGAGGGACGGCGCCTGTCCTGGCGGGCCAACGCCACCGGCCCGGCCAACCTGGCCCGCGAGGCGGCCCGCCACAGCCTGACCCTGGTGCACATCTCCAGCGAGTACACCTTCGACGGCGAGCTAGAGCCGCACACCGAGGCCGAGGCCCCCAGCCCGCTGGGCGTGTACGGCCAGTCGAAGGCGGGCGGCGATGCCGCCGTCGAGGCCACCCCCAGGCACTACCTGGTGCGCACCTCCTGGGTGGTTGGCGACGGCAAGAACTTCGCCAAGACCATGGCCTCCCTGGCCGCCCGCGGCATCGCCCCGAAGGTGGTGGACGACCAGACCGGCCGCCTCACCTTCACCACGGACCTCGCGGCCGGCATCATCCACCTGCTGCGCACCGGCGCCGAGTTCGGCACCTACAACCTGTCCGGCGAGGGTCCCGTGGTGTCCTGGTGCGACGTCGCCAAGCGCGTGTTCGAGCTGGTGGGTCACAGCGCCGAGGAGGTCACGCCGGTTTCCACCGCCGAGTACTACGCGGGGCAGGAGGGCATCGCCCCCCGGCCCCTGCGCAGCGCCCTGGACCTGAGCAAGATCGAGGCGGCCGGATTCACCCCCGCGAACTCCATGGAGCGCCTGGACGCCTACGTGCCCACCATCGAGCTGTGAGGCAGGTGTACCGCGGGGCGCCCGCGCCGCTCGGCTGACGGGCCCCGCGGCTGCGCCATCGGAACTACTCGGCGCCGCTCAGCGCCGCGGCTCCTCCCGGCCTGCCAATTCGGACCACCGCGATCGTCCACGCCACGAGCGCCGCGCCCAGCAGCACGATCGCGGGTCCGGGCCAGGCCGGGAATCCCCCTGCCGGGGCAGCGGCGCCCTGTTGCGCCTGCTGCCACCACCAGGGCACGAAGAACACGGCCCACAGGGCGAACCAGGCGCCGGTGGCGATTCCGGCCAGCCGCCGTGAGCAGGTCAGGCCGCCCGCCATCAGCACCGCCAGCGTCAGCAACGCCGGCAGCAGGTAGCGCGGGTGAAGGCCACCGCCGCCAGCCGAGTACTTCAACTGCATCGCCACGATGAGCACGGCCTCAAGGCCGAGCACCCCGGCCACCGCCAGGTCCGCGCCGGTAGCGCGCCGACGCACCAGCGCGACCACGCCCGCGGCAAGCCCGCATGCGGCGGGCACCGCGATCAGTACGAGACCCACCCCTCCCAGGGCGGGCACGGGCACGAACAGTGACAGCAGTCGCTGCCAGGTTTCCGGCCGCACGGCGAGCTCGGAAACCGGGACCTGGTGGGTGTTGAAGTGCTCGGCCGCCCACTCGGGGTGCCCGCCGGTGATCGTCCCGGTCAGGCGCAGGTTGCGCAGGTAGAACCAGCCCGCGGACAGCGCCACCAGCACGCCCACACCGGCACCGTTGAGCAACGCGGTCCACCGGCCCCAGCGGTCGCGTCCCGCCCCGCGCACCATTCCCTCCAGGACGATCGCGAGCATGCACACGGCTACCACTACCATCAGCGACAGGCGGGTGAGCAGCGCGGCGCAGCCGAGCACGGCAAGCAGGAGCCAGCGGCGCCGCGTGGGGCCCTGGCGGATGAACTGGCAGGTCAGCGCGAGGCAGGCGGCCATCAGCAGGGTGGCCAGGGTGTCGTTGTACACGGCCCCCGATACCCCGAGCATCGAGCAGCACAGCGCGGCGATCAGCATCGTGGTGGGGGCAAGTAGCCGATTGCGCGGGAAGGCGACCTGCGCGGCATAGCCGATCACGGCAACGGCGGCGGCCCCGAGCAGCACGTTGAGCGCCCTGGCGGCCAGGCCCGCGGCCAGCACGCCTGCCCAGTCCGTCAACCCGCCTGCGAGGGGGGCCATGATCAGGTAGAAGAGCGGCGGGTGCTGGGAGACGGACTGCACGGACAGGGGTGTCCTGGGGCCAGACCCCGGAATCACCGGCCCGGTGAAGAAGTCGGGCCATTGGCCGTGCCAGAGCTGAAAGGCGTAGTCGAGGTGGTTGACCTCGTCAGCGCTGCCGAACAGGGGGATCAGCAGCGCGCGGCCCGCCGCGCACAGTACGAAGCCAACGAGCACCGCGCGCCCCGCGCCGGAGATCGCCCGGCTTCGCGGCCGCCGCCGTGCCCCGTACCGGTGGTCGTTGGGATCGGCGGGAGTTCGGTCCGGGGATGGCGCGCTTCTCACCGGGTCACAATAGACCGGCTCCTGCGGTGCGGGCGCTTTGGTCGGCACGCTCGCCTGCGTGGCCGCACACCTTAGTTGCCCCGGTCACGCAGACGTGAGCCCGGCTCCGCCGCTGTGCGCAACGAGTCTGAACCCAAGTCCGCCTTTGGGGCGCGACACGCGGCGGCTGCGGGGCCGCGTCCGCTAGCCTGCCTGCATGCGTATTTCCGTAATTGGTTGTGGGTACCTGGGCGCTGTGCACGCGGCTTCGATGGCCGAGCTGGGGCACACCGTGGTAGGTGTTGACGTCGATGCCCGCAAGGTGGAACTGCTGTCCCAGGGCAAGGCTCCCTTCTTCGAGCCCGGATTCGAGGAGATCCTGAGCCGCAACGTGCAGTCCGGCCGCCTGACCTTCACCACCGACTACGCGGCGATCGCCGGCGCACAGGTGCACTTCATTGGCGTGGGCACGCCCCAGTCGGAGAGCGGCGCTGCCGACCTGACCTACGTAGACGCCGCGGTTGAGGGCATGCTTCCCCACCTGGGCCGGTGCACCGACGGCGTCGAGGTGGTAGCCGGCAAGTCGACTGTCCCGGTCGGCACCGCCGCCCGCCTGGCCGAGCAGGTCGCTCCCACCGGGGTGAGCCTGGTTTGGAACCCGGAGTTCCTGCGGGAGGGTTTCGCGGTCAAGGACACGCTGGACCCTGACCGCATGGTCTACGGCCTGCCCGCGGACGAGCAGTCCGCCGCGGCCGCGCAGGCTGTCCTAGATGAGCTGTACCGCCCCATCATCGACGCCGGCACGCCCCGGCTGGTGATGGACTACCAGACGGCGGAGCTGGTGAAGATCTCCGCCAACGCCTTCCTCGCCACCAAGATCTCCTTCATCAACGCCATGGCACAGATCTGCGACGCCGCCGGCGCCGACGTGACCGCGCTGGCCGGCGCCATCGGCCTGGACGACCGCATCGGCAAGCGCTTCCTGCGCGCCGGCATCGGCTTCGGCGGGGGCTGCCTGCCCAAGGACATCCGCGCCTTCCAGGCGCGCGCCGCGGAGCTGGGGGTGGGCGACTCGCTCGGCTTCCTCGCCGAGGTGGACAAGCTCAACGACGCTGTACGTCACTCCGTGGTGGATACCGCCCGCCGCCTACTCGGCGAGGACCTGGCCGGGAAGCGGGTGGCGGTGCTCGGGGCCGCCTTCAAGCCCGACAGCGACGATATGCGCAACTCCCCCGCGCTCGACCTGGCGCAGGAGTTCACCGAGCTGTCCGCCTCCGTGGTGGTCACGGACCCCGCGGCCGGCCCCATCCTGGCCGCCCGGGAGGGCCTGCCCTACCAGATCGCCGGCAGTATCGAGGAGGCTCTGACTGGCGCTGACCTGGTGGTGCTGGGAACCGAGTGGAAGCAGTTCACCACCCTTGATCCTGCGAAGGCCGCCGAGCTGGTGGCCCGCCGCATCGTTATCGACGGCCGTAACGCACTGCCGCGCGAGGACTGGAAGGCTGCGGGATTCACCTACGCGGGTATCGGACGGCGCTGAGCCGCCCGCTTCACAACGACGCCACCGTCCAGCTGACCGGGTTGATTCCATCGCTGGACGGTAGTAGGACGGTGGCGCCGTCGGGCGACAGCGCCGGGCGCGAGTAGCCCGCCGCCTCGCCCAGCCGGATCAGCCCGGTACCGTCCCATGCGACTGCATACATGCCGGTCTCCTCTCCGTTGGAGCCGGAGCCCCAGGCGAAGCGGGCGGTGCCCGCCGAGCCGATGATGATCGCGGACGGCGTGTGCAGCCAGGTCTGCGGCGCCTTCTGGTCGGAGTTCCACAGGCCGATGTAGGTTCCCGCCTCCGCGGTTGCTGAGGACACGGCAACGGCTCGGTGGTTCCCGGCGGCCCAAACGCCCGTGACTTGCCACGATGAGTCCGCAGAGCTGATCGACATTACCTCCTGGGCGGTGCCGGTCGCCTGCTCCCACTGGGCGAGTGTGGTGAGCGCGCCCTGCGCGTCGGGCTGCGCGAACAGGACGCCGCCGTCAACGGCTGCCGGCAGGTCGCCGGTGGCGACGACGGTGTGGTCCCCTGCGCCGTCCAGTGCGAAGCGAAGTACCTGCCGCTCCCAGGCCTCGCCGACCGCGACGGCGGAGGCCCAGTACACGCTCGTGCCGTCAGTGGTGGGGACGACTTCAAACGGACCAGTGGGCGTCTGGGTGGTTCCGTTCAGCTCCTGCGCGGAGCCGATGAGCTCCGCCTCCTGGCCTCCCGTGCGCCGGTAGGCCCACAGCTGCCAGTTGTCGATCACCGATGAGGCCTCAGACTCGACGTCTACCGTGGCGGCCCGCCACACGATCCAGTCGTCGGTGGCGGAGCCGTCCTGCGGCTCGAAGTACTCCTCCGGATCCACGATGGCGGGAGGCGCGGGCGTGAGGCGCTCGGGACCCGCGGGGGTCAGGACGGCGGCGGCGTAGGACATGAGTGCATTCGGGTTGGCGCTGACCGACCCGAAGACCTCCGCCCCGGACAGCGGTAGGACGCCGATCTCGGAGTAGTCGCCGCCGAAACTCCACTCGGTGGACAGCACCGCAGCCTGTGCCGTCTGCGCTACCTCTATCGGGGTGGCGGTGACCGGTTGGCCGACCAGGGAGAACGGCAGGGTGGAGCCCTGGTCCGTGGCGGTGGCCGCAGCAGTGGTTGCAGCCGGCGGCGCGGGGGCAGCCGCCCCGGTTGTGGCCGTCGTGGCCGGAGTCCGACTGCACCCGGCGAGGAGCAGCCCGCAGGACATGCCTGCGGCGGTAAGCAGCCTGCGCCTACTGAATACCCGCATCATTTATGCTGACCTGCCTCATGTCTCAGGGAGTGAAGATTCCGATGTGCTGGCGGCCGTCGTTGACGTACTCGTACTGGAGGAAGTTACGGGTAAACGTTGACAGCGACGGATACCAGAACTTCTGCGAGGCGCCGCCCCAGAGCGTGGCGCCGGGGTCCGCGAACTGCACCGCATCGGTCTTGGTGTTGTAGCCGGTTACCACCATGATGTGGGAGAACGTGGAGTTGCTGTGGCCGTTGAAGTGCGGCCCGCCGCGGCGCTCCTGCTCGTCAACAGCCACCGGGTACCCCTTGGAGAACGACTGCTTGACCTTGGTCTGCACGACCGCCGGAGTCGGCGTGTGAATAGTGGAGTAGACCGCCTTGCCCAGCCACGCATTCATACCCTGCTGGAACTTGCGGTCATGGAATGAGGTGTACCCGTAGCGCCGCGTCGCCATCGCGGTGGCAACATTCTCGATGCTCAGTGACGCGCCCGTGGCCTTAGACCTTCCTGCATTCTTGTACCGCAGGATCATGTAGCCGGAGGTCGGCCCGCAGAAGAAGTTGTTCGGCTGCCCCGCCCAGGCAACATCGAAGGTAAATACCGTCTGCGCCGGCTTGACCTCCGGTGGACGGCGCAGGCCGAAGGTGTCCCGGCCATCACCGTTCCAGTCGCCCACCAGCACCAGGTCAGTCGCCCGCCCGTAGGAGACCATCTGGTCCGCGTTGCCGCCCGTGAGCGAGTTCTTCACATGGAACACATTGCCGCGCCGCACGGCGAAGGTGTCCTTCTTGTTGCGGTTCCAGTCGCCGGCGTACACCTCGTCACCTGCGCGCCCGTAGGAGAAGACGACGTCCGCGGCACCGCTCTTGATCGTGTTGGACACGTAGTAGTCCTTACCGCGGCGCACGGCCAGGGTGTCCTTGCCGTCCCCGTTCCAGTCACCGACGATCACCTGGTCCGTGGCGCGCCCGTAGGTGATCTGCGTATCGGCGACGCCACCGCGAAGGCAGTTGAGGATGAAGTACTGGTTTCCGCGGCGCACGGCCAGGGTGTCCCTGCCGTCCCCGTTCCAGTCACCGACGATCACCTGGTCCGTGGCGCGCCCGAATATGATGACGACGTCGGCGGCGCCACCGGCGAGCCGGTTGGAGAAGAAATAGTAATTACCGCGCCGTACGGCCAGGGTGTCCTTGCCGTCGCCATTCCAGTCGCCGGTTAGCGCCATGTCATTATTGCGCCCGTATGTGAAGACCGTGGTCGCCTTCGACGTGAACGTGTTGGCAAAGTAATAGGTGCTGCCAAGGTTCTTCTCGGTGCCGCGAGCGTTCGCGGCACCGGCGGCCACACCGCTGGGCAGGGGGCAGGCGGCCCCCGAGGTACCCGCCTGCTTCAGCGCTCCTGCATCCGCATCGTCCTTGGCCGCGGCGGCCGGGTCAAGCGGCACAAGACCGTCGGTGCTTGAGGCGGTGGGTGCGGCGGAGGGCGGTGCTGGTGACTCATCCCCGCCGCCAGGGGCCGTGGCGGCTTGGGACGGCGTCGGGGCACTGCCCGCCTCGGTGGGCAGTGCCGTTGCGGTTGCGGTCGCGGAGGGCGTCGGTGTCGCCTCCGCAGTGGGGTCGGCGACCGCCATTGGTGATACCAGAGCGAGTGAGGCGAGAAGGGACAGCGCGACGGCGCGCGGAGCCCGTGGTGCATGACGCCGCATGGGTGAGGAATCCTGTCTGGGAGGAACGGGGAATATCTCCGCCAGGCTACCGCACAGCTTTCACACAGCGTGCTTCATTGTCGCATCAACGATAACAACACGGATGCACGCACGCCCCGCACCAGGTATCGCCGCTAGGCGCACGCGTGGAAGCACGCGGCCTGTGCCGCGGGCAACGTAACCGGAGGGGCCTCAGCCCATGCCGGCGCTCAGCACCAGACCGCGTCCCTTAGGGCCAGCAGGAAGGTTCTTCCGAATCGCGTGGTCGGCTCCAGCACGGCGCTCTCCGCCCACTCGTTCCAGGCGTTGATGAACACCACGCGGTGCTCCGGCTCCCGGGACATCACCGAGTCGATCAGGCCTACCACCCAACGGCGGAAGGTGTAGGGGTTCGAGCCGTACCAGGTGTCCGCCGTCCACTGGCGGCGCGCGGTGTTGTCGAATGCGACCATGGCCCCCGGGTACTCGCTGTCATCCAGCGTGCCGGACATCGCCAGGGAGGCCTTGACGGTCTCCTGGTAGCTCATGAAGTTCCCGCGCCAGCGCGAGTCGAGGCCGACCTCTGTGGCCGGGCCCGCCACCCAGGGCAGGTTGTGCGGGGGGAACTGGAGCGTGCCGTCGATGCCCGTGTCGGCACCCAGCGCCTGGATGCCGTCGAACTCCTCGGCTACCGCGACGGCGAGCACGTACAGCTCACCGACGCCCGCCTCGCGCGCCTTCTCGCGCCAGGTCGCGACCACCTCCGGGAAGTTCTTCATCTGTGCCGGGCGGTAGACCGCCAGGACGGCCTTGCCGTCTATGCGCATGTAGCGCGGGTCGAGGAGGAACTCCATGACGTCGTCGATGAAGGCCTCGGCCGGGACCTTCGTATAGTCCTGGCCGACCAGGATGTCCGCGGCCCTGCCGTCCCAGCGACGGGTCCAGTTCTCGTTGGCCCACATGATGCAGTAGGGCTGATCGAGATCGGAGGCGTGCAGCCGCTCGATCGGGACGTTCAGCAGTCTCTCGCCGGAGAACCAGTAGTAGTAGTACATGAAGCCGGCGATGCCGTGCTCGCGCGCCAGCACGGCCTGCTTGCGCCGGACCTCGTCATTGGCGAGGTCGTAGAAACCGAGCTCGGTTGGCAGCTTCGGCTGGTAGTGCCCCCGGTATCCCGGGATCGCGGCAGTCACATTCGACCACTCGGTGAATCCCTGCCCCCACCAGCGGTTGTTCTGCGGCGAGTCATGGAACTGCGGCAGGTAGAAGGGGATCACCTGGGCCCGGGCGTAGCGGTCCGCTCCCCGTTCGAAGCGCGTATAGGCATCAGCCGCGCCCGCCTCCTGCCTGCCGAGTTCGGCCACCTCGGCCATTCGCAGGCCCGCCTCCTCGGTCAGGATGCCCAGCAGGCGCTCGACGGCGTGCGCCGTGGTGGCGTCGACCTGCCCGTTCTCCTCGTCGAAGTCTGCGTGCTGCAGGTTCAGGGCGCGCAGCCCCTGCAGTGCGAAGCCGCGGATCCAGTACATGGAACCGGATGCGAAGCGCAGCGTGTCCGGATCATCAAGCGACATCTCCAGTCGGCGCAGCAGCTGCTCGACGATGTGCTGGTCCCCGCCCCAGAACTCGGGGCCGAC
Organism: Actinomyces sp. 594; assembly: GCF_019325145.1. Taxonomy (NCBI): domain Bacteria; kingdom Bacillati; phylum Actinomycetota; class Actinomycetes; order Actinomycetales; family Actinomycetaceae; genus Actinomyces; species Actinomyces sp. 594. The sequence continues at coordinate 108,168 of NZ_PIZC01000034.1, read as the reverse complement.
CACGCAGTCGTCGGCGGTGACCAGACCTAGGGAGGAGTCCGAGGCGAACGCGTTGAGAATCTCCTTCACCCGCTGGTCGGAGCCAAGCAGGTCGCCCAGCAGCTGGTCCTTCCACCCGGCGCCGTCGCCGGCGAGCTCCGCGTGCTGCTCGCGCCAGGGGCTTCGCTTCGTGTGCACCTTCAGCACAATGTCGTAGGGGTCGAGCAGGCCGGCGTTGACCAGCTGCACGGTTGGGAAGATGTCCCGCCCGTGGTTGGCGACCTCTACGACGCTGGCGTGACCTAGGCGCGGCAGCTGCTCCCGAGGAACGGTCAGCTCCTGGCCGGAGGCATTGGTTATGAACAGGTCGAAGTCGACCGGTATCGCCCGTAGGCGGTCGAACAGCTCGTCCATGAGCTCGGGGTAGAAGCAGTGGATCACCACGGCGATCCGGGCCGGATCGTCGTTGCGCAAGGAGTCGTCCACGCGCCAGTGGTCCGGGAAGCCTGAGTTCTGGCGCCCGCCCAGGCGGGAGACGTACTCGTTGAAGTCGGCGCAGTGCTTGCTCTGATAGCCGTGGATGCTGCCGCTGACGACCAGGTTCGCGACCGCGTTGCGCCCCCTGGCGGCGAAGTAGCTGGCTCGGCGCACGAGCCCGGTCTTGGTGACTTTAGTCATCACAGGTCCTTACCAGTCGTTGACGTCGGTGCCGAACCGGCGTCGGATGTACTGAGCCGCCTCGGCCGCCTCGGCCTGGGTGGACGGGTGGGTCATGATGGTGCGCTTGAGGAACGGCACGCCGGACTCGATCAGGTTCTTCCAGCCGTCGACGGTGGGGTTTCCATAGGGCACCCCGAGTTCCGGACCGGTCACCCACACCTCGCTGGAGTAGCACTCGGAGAAGGCCGTGCGCGAGACGCCGATCTCGTATGACAGGACCACCTCGTCCTTGCCCGGCTCCACTCTCACCGAGTTGAAGAAGTCGCGCCAGGGCCGGTCTGCCAGGATCCCGCCGCGGTAGGCGAGGAAGTAGCTCTGAACGTGGTAGGCGAACTGGTATGAGGCGGTCAGGCCGCGAATGTCGGGGCCGGGTGCCGCCGCCCATTCGAGCAGGTGCTCAATCGGTCCGAAGGGGCCCAGCAGTGAGTCATTGGTCAGCAGGACGGTGCCCGCCTCGCGCAGCTCGGGGAAGCATCCCAGCGCGGTCGCCCAGGAGCCGAAGTCGTAGCCGAGGTTGGGGCGCCGTATGACCATCGTGTCGGTGGGGACGCCCGCGGGGAACTCCAGCGGCGCGGTGGTCTCGCAGGTGGAGATGACCACGGTTGCGTATCCGGCGGCGTCGAGCCGCTGCAGGTACTCAGACAGTGACCTGGGCTGGACTGGCCCCGCGGAGAACTGGGCCACCAGCGCCACCCGGTCGGAGCCGACGACGGCGTGGGGGTCGCCCCGCTCGATGTGGACGCGTCCTTGCGACACCTCCGAGACCAGCGGTCCCCGCCGCCCTGGCACCCTCATCTGAGGACCCCCCGCAGCACCGTCTTGAGGGCGCGCACGGGAGCCGTCATCTGCCAGGAGGAGGAGTGCCGCATCACGTTGATCTGTTCCCATGCGCCCGCGACCGTGCGGTTGGCTCGGCGCAGCTCCTTCTCCAGCTCCTCATTGCGCAAGGACAGCTCGGAGATTTCGTGGCGCATCTTGCGCAGGGTCGCCCGTAGCTGACGAATCTCCTCGTCACGCGCGGACGCATCACCCATCGACTGGTCGTCCTTCTCAGATGCCATTTTCATGATCCTTCTCCGGCTCCGGGTGCCCGGGCCGCCTGCTCCACCGGCCCGGCGCAAGCGTAACGAGTCCGGGCTCATCCATCATTCGGTCCGCGCGGATAATCATCTCCGTACGTCGATCAGACAGGTCGTAGATCTGCCCGTCCCTGACAAAGCAGGTTGTCAGCCACAGGCGTCCTGGCTGGAACACCACCTGATCGATGCTGTAATCGATATATGAATCGCCTCGGCGCAGCGTGTAGAGCGTGCCTGCGGCGCGCGAGTTCGGGCCCGCTACGGTTACCCCGCCATCCGTGGCGAAGCCCAGCCCCAGCTCCACGTCATGCAAGTCCTTCTTGGCGCGCACGTGCACGCGCAGCGTCAGCGGCTTCCCGTAGGTGATGAAGGGAACCTCCGCCCCGTTCTCATCAAGGAAGTCCACGCCGGTCATGCGGCAGTCCCCGTTTCCCTGGTTCTGCTTGTACGGCTCGTCCTCGGGGAACTCTTCCTCACCCTGCTCTGCGGAGCGCTTGCGCGCCTCTCGCTCGTTGACTGCCGTCAGGTACGAGGAGACCACCTCATCGGCGTCGCCTATCATCTGCACTTTGCCGTGGTCCAGCCAGGCAACCTCGTCACACATCTCGGTTGCGAGCGAGAGCGAGTGCGTCACGAGCACGATGGTGGTGCCGCGGTCGCGCAGTTGCCGCATCAGGTCGAAGCACTTCCGCTGGAACTCCTCGTCACCAACCGCGATGATCTCATCCACGATCAGGATCTCCGGCTTGATCGCTACCGCCGTCGCGAATCCCAGCCGCACCGTCATGCCGGAGGAGTAGACCTTCACGGGCTCGTCGATGAAGTCGCCGATGTCCGCGAAGTCGATGATCCAGTCCAGGGACTCGTCTATCTGCTTCCGGCTGCGCCCCAGGATCGCGCCGTTGAGGTATATGTTCTCGCGGCCGGTCAGCTCCCCGTGGAAGCCCGCCCCAACCTCCAGCAGCGCATCAACCTTGCTGGCCACCATGATCTCGCCGCGGGTGGGCCGGTAGACGCCCGCGAGGATCTTGAGCATGGTGGACTTCCCCGAGCCGTTGTGGCCAACCAGCCCGAAGGTGGTGCCGCGCCGCACCTTGAAGCTGACGTCATTGAGCGCGCGAAACACGTGCGTGTCCTTGGAGCGCCCCCGGACAAAGCGTTCCTTCAGGGAGTCGCGCCGGTCTGCGTGGAGCGTGAAGTGCTTGGAGACATTGCGCACCTCGATGGCGTAGTCATCGTCCGCGCTGGAGACTGGAGTGGTCATCGGCACTCAGATCCTTTCTCCCAGATCGGCTCCCCACCTGCGTGATACCCACACCGCCGCGACCAGGGCCAGCGCTGCCCAGGCGGCGCACGCCAGCCAGCTGGCCGCCGCTCCGGGCTGCAAGGAGTAGACCAGTGAGCGGAACAGGCTGATGAACTGCGCCATGGGCATGCCCTGGATTAGGTCATGGGCTGGAAGCCCCCATACCGTCTGCGGGACAATATCGGGATTGTAGATGATCGGGGTGGCATAGAACATCAGCTGCAGGAAGACCCCCACCAGGTGGGCGAGATCGCGAACATAGATGTTCCATACGGACAGGATCACGCTGACGGCACCGGTGAACACAGTGAGTAGCAGCAGGAAGGGCACCAGCAGCAGCCAGGTCCATGACACATTCGTCAGACACGCCAGGACCACGAGCAGCAGACCAACCTCAATCCCCGACTGCACCCCTACGGCCAGGCAAGAGCCGAGGACAGCGGAGTAGGCCGGGAAATAAACCTTCTGCAGCAGTCCCCCCGACCCCAGAAGGCCGTTTATGCCCGCGTTGATGGAGTTCTGGAAGAATCCCCAAATGGTCAGGCCGGCGAACAGCCAAACCGCAAAGATCCCGATGCCCTCGTGCCGAGAGGCAATAGTTGCGGGGACCATCTTGAACAGCCCACCGAAGATGAGCGTATAGATCCCCAGCGAGGCCAGGGGGACAACCAGGGACCACAGCCAGCCCAGTGCGGTCCCCTTGAACTTCGACTTGAGGTCACGCTGCCCGAATGCCTGGATGAGGTCCCACTCCTGCCAGAAGGACCTCCTGGACCTCACGTTCGTCTTGCTCATGCAGTCCTCACTTGCCTCGGGGTGCACGCCGGAGCGCGGAGTAGTCCGCAACGGGGACTCGCCTACTCGTGTCCGCGCCGGACGGACCAGGCCACCATACCCGCTCAGTCCCAGGCACATACGGGACCGGTGGGTGATGTCTCCCGCACGTTCCGGTTCGCGCTGACGCCCCGCCGGGTAACCTGTGCGCAGCCGTCTGCGGGCGGGCTGCAAGGGAGGTCGTCAATGCCGGTGGTAGTAGCAGTAGTCGTGACCTTCAATCCGGATCACGACATCGCCGGGCTCCTCGGGGCATTGGCCGCGCAGTGCGACCAGGTACTGATCGTTGACAATGGCAGTTCCGCCGAGCGGCTTTCCCGCATACAGGGCGCGGCGGCCGCCGTGGGCGCGGAACTGCTGCCGCTGGGTCACAACCGGGGGATCGCGGCGGCCCAGAACGCGGGTATCGCACGTGCACGCGAGCTGGGTGCCTCCCAGGTGCTGCTGTCCGACCACGACTCCCTGCCGGCGCCGGGGATGGTGCGGCGGCTGCTGTCCGCATTCGACGCCGCCGAGCGTGTCGCTGCGGTCGGTCCCCTGCCGGAGGAGGACCGTGAGGGCGGCGATCAGCTCGTCTACGTGTGCCGTCGCTGGAAGCCGGGACGCGCCACCCCGGCGGAGCTGCGCGCCGACCGCCTCGAAGTCGCCTTCCTCATCGCCTCCGGATGCCTGGTGAGCATGGAGGCGCTCAGCGAGGTCGGAGCCATGGACGAGTCATTGTTCATTGACCACGTTGACCTGGAGTGGGGCCTGCGCGCCCGCCGGGCGGGGTACCGGCTGCTGGTTGTTCCCGCGGCCCGGTTGCACCATTCGCTTGGCGACGACGTCGTTATGCTGCCGGGCCGGTCGCAGCCGGTACACGTCCACGGGCCGGTTCGCAACTACTACCTGGCCCGCAACACCATTTTGCTGGTCCGCAGGCACGCGCTCATGCCCTGGCGGTGGCGCGTGCGCTACGTCTACTGGCTGGCCAAGTACGCGGCTTTCAACGCCCTGCTGCCCGATCGGGGCAAGGAGCGCAGACGCATGCTGCGCCGTGGCATACGCGACGGCCTGCGGCGCCGTTCCGGGGCACTTGCAGCCCAGGACTGAGCCGGCTAGGCAACCCTGCCGATTCCCATGACATCTGCCACCACCAGCACCACTACGACGGCGCACACGCCCCAGATGACGGCCTGTCCGCGTCGCCCCAGGGGCTTTAGCAGCAGCCCGAGCACCAGAGCCGTGAGCGGGATCAGCGTGACTCCGTAACGCGCCGAGACGGTGGGGAAGTAGACCTCCTCACGCACCCACGCCTGAATCTGGACTATTAGCACCACCAGCACCGGACCCACCGCCGCGATGCCGGCGAGCAGCCGCTCCCTCCCGCGCAACGCGATGAGTCCGCAGAACGGCACCACGGTCAGTGCCAGGCCGGCCAGGCTGGTCAGCAACTGGCCGTGGTACGTCATTACCGGGGACCCCTCCCAGGATCCCGCCGTATACCCGAATACGTCGGTGAGCGTCGGCAGCCACTCGTCCAACGGGCTTCCCACGTATTCGGTGTTGTTCTGCCCGAGGACCAGGTTCCTCCAACCGCTCGGCGTGTGGGCGGTGACGTATCGTCCCCACACCAGCGTCACCAGCCCCGCCCCGGAGGCGCCTGCGGCCACTGTGAGCAGCGGCTGCCACCAACGGCCGCTTCCGCGCACCAGCCGCACCACAGCGATGACGCCGAGTACTCCGAGCACGATCACCAGGCTGGCCAGGGCAATCGTCTTGACCAGGCCCGCGCAGGCGCCGGTGACCAGGGCGAGTAGCGCCGCCGACCTGCCCGACAGCTCGCGCGTGAGCACTATCGCGGACAGCACCCCGAACACCAGGAAGGGCGCGTCGGTGGACACTGTCGTGGCCATCATGAGGGTGAAGGGATTAGCGAGCAGTAGCAGGGCCACCGCAGCGGCAAGCCCGCGCGGAAGGGACCACATGCGCATCAGGGCGTATACCATCCCCAGGCCCACCGCGATGAAGACCGCGCAGGACAGGCGCATGAGCGTCACCGGGTCCAGGGAGCTCACCGCCATGCCCATGCGGGTCATCACGGCCACCACGGCGAACAGGCCCGGAGGCTGCCAGGCGTTGTAGTTCTCCAGTATCACCTTGAACTGCGAGCGGTCGGTCACGCCGCACTCGGGCAGTTTGTTATAGACACTGGCCTGCTTCCGGCAGGACCACTCCTCAAGCGTGAAGGAGGTGTAGGTGTCACCACGGTGCGGGAGCTCGCCGTGCATGATGCGCCACACGTAATCGATGTGCGTGGCCTCGTCGATGGGGCTGATCTCATCAACACGCCAGATCTGCAGCGCGGCGATGGCGAATGCGAATGCGGCAATCGCCGCGGCAACACCCACATCGGGCCACCGCCTACGCCAAACCGCCCCTGCGCGGGAGCCTCCGCCACCGCCCGCAGCCCGCCTGCCGCGCCGCGAGGCCGCGCTCCGCCCGGCAACATCAGTGGCGGCGTCAGTCGCGGCGTTGGCAGCGCTGCCAGCGGCAGTTCGGGTCATTCCCACCTGACCGAATGTGCTGGCGATGCTGGACGCGGTCACCATGCTGCTCCTCCTCATCTATCGGCAATCCGCCCGGTCGGCCCCAGCGGCTCACTCGGGCTGTGCCTGCTCCCGCCGACGGCCCTGCCGGGCGGCCACGATTCCCGCCCCGCCCATGGCCAAGTCCGCGATCGTAAGCACCACGCGGGACAGCAAGACCACGGCCACCACGCCGCCGGTACTCAGCGACCCCGCCAGGACGAGTCCGAGCACACCCTCGCGCACGCCCGCGCCCGCAGGAACGAAGACGATCAGGAAGCCTACCGTCCAGGCCATGGCGTACCCGCCGACGCACAGCGCCAGCGTGGCCGCCGAAGCCTCCATCCCGATGCCGACGGCCAGCAGCCACACCTGCACGCCCGCTACCGCCCAGGCCAGTAGCGTCCACGCCGTGCAGGCGCCGATCCCGGACCAGCTCACCGGGTGCTCCAGCGGCGGCCGCCCGGTGAGTCGGAACACGAGCCGCAGCAGCCGGTTGAGCACCGGCGGCGCCAGCATGGTGACGAATACCGGCAGTGTCCATGTCACCCAGCCGTAGCTGTCACGCAACCGCTCCGAGGCGAATGGCATCGTCCCCACCGCCAGCGCGGCGCCGGTGACGATCGAGACGATTACCGTTACCGCCATGACTGATACCGAGCGGCGGCGGGGGATGTCATGGTCCGCGCCGAGCTCTGCCGCGGCAAGGATGTTCCACACCCCGCCGGGCATGTACTTGCCCAGCTGGGAGACGAAGAAGACGCGGAAGGCCGCGCTGGGCGGCAGGGTTGTGCCCATGTCTGCCAGCAGCACCCGCCAGGCCAGCATGGTCAGCAGCACGTAGACCACACCGGCCAGCAGTGAGCCCAGCAGGGCCAGCGGACTCATTCCGGCCATGGCGGCCACGATGTCATCCCACTGGGAGACGACCGCGTACACAGCCAGCGCCACCACCAGTATGAGGAAGCCGATACGCACCGGGGTGGAGCGCAGCGCCCCCGTGATCCCGCCCAGGAGCGTGCTCACCGGCGCGCCTCTTCCCGGCGCCTGCGCTCCAGGGCGTCCACCAGCGGGGCCACGGCCTGTTCGGGGACGAATGCCGCCGCGGCCGCTGCGGCCCGCGCACGTGCGTCGCGCAGGGCCGCCGGGTCGGTTGCCAGATGCTGCAGGGCGTCCGCCAGCGCACGGGAATCACCCGGCGGCACGAAGACGGCGCCGTCACCGAGCACTCGCCGCTGCGGGGCGGTGTCGGAGGTGACGACGGCGCAGCCGGCCGCAAGCCCCTGGTAGACCTTGTTCGGTACGACGTCGAGCGCCTTGTCGGTGGTGCCGACGATGCCGAGGCACACGTCGTGCTCGGCCACTACGCGGGGCAGCTCGGCGGAGTCCACCCAGTCGCGCCACTGAACCGCCTGCGCGGCCGGGGAGCCGGCCAGAATCTGCTCGCATTCGGCGCGTTCCTGCCCCGCTCCGATCAGCAGGGCGCGTACCGGGGCGCCGCGCTCGGCGAGCAGGCGCAGAGCCTGGGCAATAACGGGGGCTCCCTGAAGCGGGGTGAACAGCCCGAAGAAGACCACGGTGAGCGGACGTTCCGCGTCTCGTGCACCGTCGTCGTCGGCGCGCGCGGCAGCCGCGGCCTCCCCGGCCCCGTACCAGGACCTGGGGGCCCCGACCGGCACAATCACTCCGCGGTCGGCGATGGAGCCATCAAGCTTGGCGGCGTGCTCGCCGGTGTCCAGGACCACCACGTCGGCGCAGTGCGTAGCCATCCGGTCCAGGACGGACAGAAGCCTCGCCTTGGCACCGTCCTCGCCACGGTCGCGGGCGGTGCCGGAGGCGAAGATCAGGTGGTCCAGGATGATCGTTGTGCGCGGGTAGAGCAGGCGGGCCAGCAGCACGTCGAAATGGCCCATGTAGCCCACGAGCAGGGCGTCCGGCTTGCGGGAGCCGCGGAAGCGACGGCTGCCGGCCGCCAGGCGGGACCAGCGCGAGGCCAGCCGCCCGCCGAGGACGGGCAGGCGCCACGGCTGCTTGAGCATCGCGACCCGATCTGCGGTGCTCAGACCCAACGGCTCATCCAGCTCCCGGACCACATTGCCGGGGGTGCGCCGCAGTCCCCCCAGCAGCACCTCCACACGCGGGTGCGCCGCGGTGTCGTAGGTGCCGAAGCCAAGAATCCTGCGCATGCCTCAGTCTTCCCGGCTGTAGGCGGGATCGGCCCCGGAGGGGCGGCCGGAGACCAGGGCGGCACGGATACCGGGGATCTGCGTGTGGTCCACCCGCCCGTACTCGATGTTCTTCACCCGTTCCAGGGTCTCCTCGATCAGCACCCGGTTGGTGCGCTGCAAATCGGCGATCACCAGCAGAGCCACGCTCAGCAGGGCCGCTACCAGCATGGTGGTGCCGAAGACCAGGGACTGGATATGGCCGCCGGCGGTGCCCATGCACCACAGGATAAAGAAGCGGATGAACGGAATCGCCCCGATAACCGCGAACAGTGCGGCCAGCCAGCCCAGCACCACGTGCGGCTTGAACATCAGGTAGGAGCGGGTGATGGCCCCACCGGACTTGGCCATGTGCTGGAAGATGTTGTTGAACAGGCGCGACTCACGCGTCTTGGGGTTGGTGGTGATGGGCACCGAGGCGATGCGCAGCCGCTTGTTGCCCGCCTGGATGATCGTCTCCATGCAGTAGGAGAACTGGGTGATGACGTTGAGCTTGAGCAGGGCGTTCTTGGAGTAGGCGCGGAAGCCGGAGGCGGCGTCAGGCAGGCGGGTGCCGGCCGCGTAGTTGACCACCTGGGAGCCGAAGTGCTGCATGCGCTTCTTGAACCAGGAGAAGTGCGCGATCCTAGCGGTCTGCCGATCGGCAATAGCGATGTCCGCCTCGCCGCGCACCACCGGGGCCACCAGCTCTCCGATGTACTCCTGCTTGTACTGGTTGTCGCCGTCGGTGTTGACCACGATGTCGGCGCCGTGCGCCAGGGCGTAGTCAACGCCGTCGCGGAAGGAGCGGGCCAGGCCCATGTTGCGGGCGTGGCGCACGAAGTGCTTGACCCCGTGCTCCCGAGCAACTTCCACGGTGCGGTCGGTGGAGCCGTCGTCGATCACGAGGATCTCGACCTGATCGACTCCCTCGATCTGGCGGGGGATCGTGTCCAGGACCATGCCCAGCGTCCCCTCCTCGTTGAGGCAGGGGACCTGCACGAACAGTTTCATCAGCTTCCTTCTCGGATGGGCGCACCACCCCCGGGGCGCGAGGCGGCAATGGCTGGAGCTAGCCTACAAGCCGTTGCGGACGCCCCGCCCGCCGGGAGTGGTCCTCCCCGCTGTTCAGCGCACCACTCCCAAGGTGTCCCTGCCGTCGCCGTTCCAGTCGCCGACGATGGCCTGGTCCCCGCTGCGGCCGTAGGTCTGCACGGTATCCGCGACGCCGCTGGACAGGGAGTTACGTACGTAGTAGCTGGCGCCGCGGCGCACGGCGAGGGTGTCCCTGCCGTCCCCGTTCCAGTCGCCCGAATACACCGCATCGGTGGCCCTGCCGTAGATGACGACGCGATCCGCCTTGCCGCCGGCCAGGGAGTTCTTGATGTGGAACTCGGCGCCGCGGCGCACGGCGAGGGTGTCCCTGCCGTCCCCGTTCCAGTCGCCGACGACGACCTCGTCCGCGGCGGTGCCGTAGGTCACCACCTTGTCCGCACCCCCGCCGTACATGGAGTTCTTGAAGTAGTAGGTGTTGCCGCGGCGTACCGCCAGCGTGTCGGTGCCGTTGCCGTCCCAGTCCCCGACGAGTACCTGGTCGGTATCCCTGCCGTAGGTGAAGGTGCGCAGGCTGGCGCCGGAGGTATTGGTGTTCCGGAAGCCGTAGTCGGCGCCGTGGCGCACGCCCGTGGTGTCCACGCCGTCGCCGTTCCAGTCGCCCGCCATAACACTTGTGGCCGGCGTGGTGTAAGTGAACACGATGTTGGCACCGGCCGACCAGGAGTCATTGAGGTAGACCTGGTGGGTGCGGGCGCTGTTGCCCGCCGTTGCCGATCCCGTGGGCGATCCCGTGGGCGAGGTCTGGGCGCTCGTGCCCTTGACCTGGTTCTGTGCGGTCGAGCGGATCTGCCCGAGCTTGGAGTAGCCGACGTCACCGGGGCAGGTGGTGTAGCCGACGTCGCGGTGCCCGGAGATAACCGGCAGGGAGATGGTCTGTCCGGCGGAGTACTTCTCCGTGGACTTGAAGGTGAAGGATGCGGAGCCGGCGGCATTCGTGACCCCGGCCCGCTTCAGGAACCAGCCGGCCATCTTGCCGACGTTGGTGAGCTGGGTGGCTCCAGGGGAGACGCTGGTGTACGTGCCCATCATGGAGATGCCCATGGTGCCGGTGTTGGCGCCGTAGGCGTGGGCACCCACCACCATCTTGCCGGCGGCGGCCCCCGTGGAGCCGTAGCGGCCCTCGAAGACCTGCCCGTACTTGTCCACCAGGAAGTTGTAGCCGATGTCGCCCCAGCCCAGGGTGACGGCGTGGTAGTAGTAGATGCCGTTCACAATCGAGGCGGACTGGCTCGCGGTGTAGTTGTTCGTCCCCGCGGTGTGGTGGACGATCACGTGCTTGGCGGCGGCGTATGTGGGAGACCAGCTCATATAGGCGGAGTTGGCGCCCCACTCCGAGCGAGTTGTCACCGCGACGGGCAGGCCGCCCGCAGTGGTGGCGGTCTCCAGGGCCGCCTGCAGGTCCGGGCCGAGCGAGGTTCCGCCGGCCGCGCCGGAGCCACCCGTCGCGGAGTCCGAGCTCTCCGGGTCGGACTCCTCCGCATCGGTGGCGGGAGCGCCCGTGGGCTGCGCCGTGGCGTCGGCGGTGGGCGCGCCGAGTCCGCCCGCCGGCTCCTCCTCGGGATCCTCAGGGGTGGCCACTGCGGTGGGCTCAGCGTCGGCCGCGCTCAGTTCCGCCGGGTCAAGCACCTCCTCGCCTGCGGGCCGCCCGGGGATGAGCGCGAGCTGGAGCCCGGCGGGAAGGGCCTGCGCGTCACCGACCACGCTGGCCTGGACGGCGTCGGCGCCGCCGGTGATGAACTCCTCGGTTCCGGCCACGCCCGCGGCGTCGTCGCGGCCGGCGCCAGAGGCCTCGTTCAGGTACCAGTCGGACCAGACCCCGCCCTCGCGTACACGCAGGTAGACGCTCAGTCCCGCGGGCAGCTCGTCGGCGCCGGTCCAGGTAAAGCCGGCCACCAGGAAGTCATCCACCTCCAGGGGCTCGGTAAGCAGTAGGGCGTCCGCCTCCGGATCCACGCCACCCGCTGTCCCCACTGTGGCCGCCCTGGCTACGGCGGCCAGCCGCGGCGCGATTCCCGGGTTGACGCCGGTGCCGCCGCTGGTGCCGGCCGATGCCGTGTCCAGCAGGCCGGCCTCGGCCACCTCGGTCGCCTCGCCTGCGGAGGTGGTCAGCTCGAGCAGCTGCACGGGGGCGGCCTGCGTAGCGGTTTCGGCGACCGCAGGGGTCGCGGGTATGAGCCCGGCCGCCAGCAGAGGTAACACCGCTGTCAGTCCGAGGAGTCGTGGGGCTCTCATGGGGATCCTTTCAGCGCCGCATGCGATACCTGTGAATCACATGTGCACCTTGAGGCGCATGTGATTCATGCGAACCATGGGGCACGATACCGATTGCGCGCCCCGAGTCGACCCCTTTGTGCCGCACGACATAATGACAAGCCGGGAATTACTGCTGTGTATTTCCGGGACTTTCCGTGCATTCATGCCGCTCCGCTGTTTAATCCACTGGGATTGCAGAACCGTCTCGGCAAGGCGGCCGGCCCGCGCCCATCGCCGGCGGCTCCCCCGCCCGCCGGGGCGTAGCGGCGCCCGTCGCCGCGACTATGGCATGATTGCGAGCGTTCTAACGCCTTCTAGCAGCGCACTGGGAGCACTCCATGCACGTCCTCATCACCGGCGGCGCCGGCTTCATCGGCGCCAACTTCGTTCACCAGACCCTCGTGCGTCGCCCTGACGCCAAGGTGACAGTGCTGGACAAGCTCACCTACGCCGGCAACCGGGGGTCCCTGGCGGACCTGGGCGACCGGATCGAGCTGGTGGTTGGTGACATCGCCGACGCAGACACGGTGGACCCGCTGGTGGCCGACGCCGACGTGGTGGTCCACTTCGCCGCCGAGTCCCACAATGACAACTCGCTGCGCGACCCCTCCCCCTTCATCCGCACCAACCTGGTGGGCACCTTCACGCTGCTGGAGGCGGTGCGCCGTCACGGGGTGCGCTTCCACCACGTGTCCACCGACGAGGTCTACGGCGACCTCGAGTTGGACGACCCGGCAAAGTTCACTCCCGACACCCCCTACAACCCCTCCTCCCCCTACTCCTCCTCCAAGGCCGGGTCCGACCTGCTGGTGCGCGCCTGGGTGCGTTCCTTCGGGGTGGAGGCCACTATCTCCAACTGCTCGAACAACTACGGCCCCTACCAGCACATCGAGAAGTTCATCCCCCGCCAGATCACCAACCTGATCGACGGCGTGCGTCCGAAGCTCTACGGCGCGGGTGAGAACGTGCGCGACTGGATCCACGTGCTGGACCACAACGACGCCGTTTGGGACATCATTGACAAGGGCCGCATCGGGGAGACCTACCTGATCGGTGCGAACGGGGAGAAGAACAACAAGGAGGTCGTCGAGCTCATCCTGGAGCTGATGGGCCACGACCCCAGCGACTACGAGCACGTGGCGGACCGCCCCGGCCACGACATGCGCTACGCGATCGACAACTCCAAGCTCGTGCAGGAGCTCGGCTGGTCACCGCGGTACACGGACTTCCGCTCCGGCCTGCAGGCCACCATCGACTGGTACCGGGACAATGAGGCCTGGTGGCGCCCGCTGAAGGCGGAGGTTGAGGCCAAGTACGCCGCTCAGGGGCAGTGAGCGCGCCTACGAGCGTCCCGCGGGCGGGTTGGCCGGTCTTGGGGGCTCACTCTCACTCGGCGTCGCAGGCGGTAATGCGCCACAGCGTCGCGCTGTTCTGTGAGTCCACTTCCTCCAGCGCGCTGCGCGGCACCCGAGCCAGCGCCTCTCCCCACAGGGGCTTACGCACACCCCCGGTAAGGCCATCAGGCTCGGCGTCGTCGCTGTAGTAGTACTCGACGCCGTACCGGTTCAGGATCTCGCATACGCGCGGGTCGGTCTCAATCTGGTCGGCGTTCTCCCCGAGCCACCGCAGTTCCGCGGTCGAGGGCCGCGGGCGGGAGGGGTAGAGCACCTTCGTCCCGGCGACGCTCCACAGGTATGCGCTGCCGTTGGAGGGATCCCCCAGGACGACGGCGTCGTCGGGGAGAGCGCCGCCGATGCGACGAATGAAGTCGAGCTCACCGGCGGAGAGCATGGCGCCGTAGGAGATGCGCTCCGGGTCGTGAATCGCCTCAAGCAGTTCTGCGCGCAGACCCCAGCGCCAGCCCGGGGCCGCAAGCAGGGAGATGACCAGCAGCGTCGCCGGGACGTGCTGCCGCATCAGCGTAAGCCCGCGCCCAAGCGCGCTGGCAGGTGCGCCTTTCGCCGCGCCCCAGCGCCGCTGCGCCTGCTGAATGCCGAAGGCCGCGAGCACCAGTACTCCCAGCGTCAGCAGGGGCATGATCCGGGCCCGCTGGGTGTACCAGGGGCCGGCGAGGGCGCGCAGCGGCCATGCGGGGCCGGAGGCGAGCAGCAGTAACAGCAGGGAGATTCCCGTTCCCACTGCCCAGGCGCGCACACGCATGTCCCGGCGCCACGCCGCGGCTCCCCATACCGCTAGGGCGAAGACGAGGGCGTTGCCCGGCATCCAGGGCGTGAAGGTGGCCAGGAGGGGGTGGTCGGTGACTACGGCGAACAGGGTCTCCCAGATGTTCCCGGCTGCGCGGGGGTAGTTGAACACTGCGGCAAGAGGTCGGCGCATGGTCCACGCCCCACCGGCCAGGAGGAGCAGTAGCAGCGCCCCCGAGGCGGCGATGGCCACCCGCGCGCCCACCCCCCTGCGCCATACGCTCCGCCATGCCGGGACTCCGGCCGCCACAACCACGGGCAGGCCGAGCACCGCCAGGTTGAACACGGCCGCACCGTGGGCGATCAGTACACCGAGGCAGGCCCCCAGGGCCAGTATCCAGGCGGCGGTACGCTCCCTCGCACCCACCTTGCCCGACCGCACTGCGCGTACAAGCAGCGCCAGCGCGCCGGGGAGCATCACCACTGACATGCCGTAGGGCCACACGCTGGTGAGCAGCAGAAGCGGCGACACCACGGAGCCTGACAGGGCGGTGCCGACCGCGAGGACCGAGCCGGCTCCGGGAAGGACTTCGCGCAGTAGCGCCGCCACGCCCAGCGGCCACACCAGCGCGGCGAGGACCACCACTAGCAGGTTCGCCCCGGTGATGACGTCGCCAGGCAGCAGTGCGGCAACCGCGTGCCATCCGGTCGGGTAGTACACCGCAGTGCCGCCATACATCGGTGCCAATCCGCCTAGAAATGACGCCGTCCCGGTCTCCCGCACGTAGGCGGTCGCGGAAAGGTGGAATACGGCGTCCGAGGCCTGGGCGGGGTTGTCCCAGGATCCCGTGCCCAGGGCCGTCGGGATGGCGGTGAGGCCCCCCGCCAGGGTGATGGCGGCTAGGAGCAGCAGCCGCTCGCGCCGCGGCAGGCGGTCCCGGTCCAGGGTGTCCGTCCCCCTGGTATCCCGGCTCGTGATGGTGACAGGCAGCGGCAGGCGTCTGAGCGCCAGGCCGACGGCACAGGCGGACACGAGCAGCAGCATCGGCCAGCCGGTCAGCAAGGCAGTGGGCTCCCAGCGCTGTCCCGTGCGCTGGGCGAGCAGCGTCGCCGTCCCCAGTACGCCGAGAGTCAGCGACGGTGCGCTTCCGACTGCGGTTACGCCTCTCGCGCCCCAGCTGCGCGCCAGCAGCCAGCCCGGTACCAGTAGCAGTGCCGCCGCGGCTGCCGCAGTCACCGGTGCCGACGGGCTCGAGACTGCGACCGCGGCGGGCACGGGCACGACCGCTGTAGGCGCGGATGGCAGTAGGTTCATACTCATCCCGGTTACTGCTGGCAGCATCAGTCGCAGGCAGTTAGCCGATACAGGTGCGCCGTGTCCAGTACTGCCACGAGCTCGAACCCGGCGGTCAGGTCTACCTCATCGTATCCGGGGAAGTACATCCACCGCTCCAGATCGGAGATGTCCGAGTCCTCGTAGTAGTACGGCGTACCGCCGATCCGGCTGACGATTTCACACACCCGCGGATTGGTGTCGATCTCATCAAAGTGCTTGGCGATGAACTTCTCATCGGGGGTGCCGGCCGGACTCCACGAGCGGTGCACGCTGGTCGCCGAGGTCAGGACGGGGATTAGGCCCGCGCCGGACTGCGGAAAGCCGTAGACGACGGCGTCGTCAGGCAGCTGCGCACCAACGGCCTCCATGCGCAGCGCCTCGGCATCGGTCACCCACGGCGGGTGAATCAGGTAGACGTAGCCCCGGGTCGTCAGCTGGCGGAAGACACCGGTGTTGGGCGCGCACACTCCCAGGAGCAGGGCCAGGGCCACGGCCCCCGCAACCAGTCCGGCGATCCGGCGTGCCAGTGCTGACCGCTGCGGCCGACGCAGCAGTCCGTGCAGCCACAGCACGACTGCCTCTAGGCCGAGCGCGCCGAAGAACGCCAAGGGGATCACCTCCAGCGCGAGGAATCGGGGGTAGTCCCGCCACCATCCTCCGACCAGGGCCCACCATGGTCCTTCCGGAAGCCCGGTGATCCACACGCACAGCACCGCAACCGCCAGGGCCGCCGTCGGCACCTGCCCCACCCTACGGCGGAACAGTATTAGGCCGATAAACCCCATGACGGCCAAGGGCAGGTACGCCGCCGGGGCGAGTGGCACTGGGGAGACTTTCGCCACCACGTCGTTGAGCAGCACGGGCGCGAGGAATCGCGACCATAAGGGGATCTGTCCGCGGTCGAAGGAGCCCATGGCCTGCAGCGTGGGGATTCGCGTCATCAGTATCAGAGGCAGGCAGGCGACCAGGGCCAGAACGAAGACCGCGGCCAGGCGCAGGGGCCCGCGCGAGATGCTGCGCGCGCGTGGGGCGAGCCGCATGAAGCCCAGTAGGCAGCCGACCTCCACCGCCCATTGGCCGGCCCCGGGGCTGGCAAGACCGATCCCGAGCACCATTACCGCCACGAGCAGTAGCGCACGCCAGTCCAGGCGCCTGCGCCAGAGCAGCACAACCGCGGCCAGGGCCGAGGGAACCAGCGCAATCGCGAATGCCCCGGAGGCCTGCGCGCTGAAGGTCAGCATGAGGCCGGGGAACCATGGGGCGGCCAACGCGAGCCACGGCGCCGCAATCCGCGCGATGGTACCTCTGCTGGCGGTCGCCGTGAGCATGCCCATGCCCGCGGGGAAGAGAACGGCGAACAGTGCCACGGCCATGGCATTGAACACGAAGGGCGTGCTGGCAAAGGGTGCCAGGAATACTGAGAACGCGTGCCAGGCGGTGGGGTAGTTCCCACCCGTCACGGGTATGGCGGCGGTGAGCATGGAGGCGTCACCGCTGCGTTCGATCTCTGCGATGAGGTTCAGCTGCACCATCGCGTCGGTGTTCTGCAGCAGGGCGTCCGGCCTTCCAACCGCCCTGGCGAAGAGCGCCACCTGCGCTCCCCCCGCGGTGACCGCACCGAAGACCGACGCGGCCAGTGCGCGTGACCGACCTGCTTGGCCGGTAAAGGCCTCGGCCTCCGGCTGACCCGCGTCTGTGGTTCCCCGCCGTCGGCGCAGGGCCGCCGCCAGGGCGCCGGCACCACAGATCGCGGCAAGCAGTGCTACAGCAGTCCGCGCGTCCCACGCGATTCCGAGCCGGGACATGACCACTGTGGCCACGCCCACGATTGCGACCGTTACGGCGGGGCCGGCGGCGATTGCCAGCGGCCGCTGAGTTCCCGCTCCCGCCAGCAGGGTCGCGCCGGGAACTGCCACCAGCAGGCTTACAACTGCCGCTGCGAGCACCAAGGCTACCCAGCCCACCATGGGTACTCCTCCTCGTGTGGGAGAGCTCGTGCCGATGGGCCCGGGTGCGGGCCCGCCGGACCGGAATTCTGAAAGACCGCCGTAGGGCTCAATGAACCACGCCGTCCGCGCCTATGCCGGGCGGCGCATGATGCGGGTTACTTGCCCCCGCCGATGGTCAGGCGGGGGGTGCCCGCCCACAGGGCGGCGTCGGTGGCACGGCGGCCGTCCAGCAGCAGCCGCACGCCGGGCAGGTCCGCGGGGGCGAGGGTGGTGTACTCGGGGTGGTCGGCCTGCACGATGGCGACGTCGACGGCGTCGCCGAGGTGGTAGGCGTCCCAGCCGAATCCGGCCAGCTCGGCGTCGGTGTACATGGGGTCGTGCACCAGCACCTGCGCGCCCTTGGCGCGCAGCGCCTCGACCGTGGGGAACACACCTGAGAAGGCGGTCTCCTTGACTTTGCCGCGGTAGGAGGCGCCCAGCACCACCACGCGCAGGCCCTTCAGGTCACCCAGCAATTCCTCGGCACGGTCGACCACGTACTGCGGCATGGTCGCGTTGAAGGACCGGGCGGTGCGCACGATCGAGGCGTCCGGGTCGGTGGACAGGTACAGGCGCGGGTAGACGGGGATGCAGTGGCCGCCCACGGCGATGCCGGGACGGTGGATGTGGGAGTAGGGCTGGGAGTTGCAGGCATCGATGACGCGCTGGATGTCGAAGCCAGCCTTGTCCGCATAGACGGCGAACTGGTTGGCCAGGCCGATGTTGACGTCCCGGTAGGTGGTCTCGGCCAGCTTGGCCATCTCGGCGGCCTCGGCGGTGCCCATATCCCACACGCCGTTGGGGTGGGGCAGGTCGTCACGCTCGTCAAAGTCGAGTACCTGCTCGTAGAAGCGGATACCGGCCTCGGTGCCGACCTCGTTCAGGCCGCCGACCAGCTTGGGGTAGCGGCGCAGGTCGGCGAAGACCCGCCCGGTCAGCACGCGCTCGGGGCTGAACACCAGGTGGAAGTCCTCGCCCTCCTTCAGCCCGCTGATCTCCTCGATCAGCGGCTTCCAGCGCCCGCGGGTGGTGCCCACCGGCAGGGTGGTCTCGTAGGAGACCAGGGTGCCGGGTGTCAGGTGCTCGGCCAGGGAGCGGGTGGCGGCGTCCATCCACTCGAAGTCGGGCTCCCAGGTCTCGTCGTTGACGAACAGGGGCACCACCAGGACAACGGCGTCGGCGCCGGGGATGGCCTCGGCGTAGTCGGTGGTGGCACGCAACGCCCCGGCGGGCACCAGCTGGGCCAACCGGTCGGCGAGCTCGGCCTCACCGGGGAAGGGCTCCCGGGCGGCGTTAACGGCCTCGACAGTGACGGGATTCACGTCCACGCCGATGACCTCGTGCCCCTTTCCGGCGTACTGGACCGCCAGGGGCAGACCGATCTTTCCCAGGGCGACGACGGCGATGCGCATGCGGGTTCCTTCCTCAATCGACCTTTCGGTCCGACCATCGTAAGTCATCCCAGTCACGCGTATCGACCGGCAAGCGTGAGACGCCTGCCCTAAGATGCCTTTGTGAGCCAACGCCCCGCTATCCTCGTGATCTCCTTCTCTCCGATCGCCCGTGACGCCCGCGTCCTGCGCGAGATCAGCGCGCTTGCCGAGGTCGGCGAGGTCACTAGTGTGGGGTACGGCCCCACGCCACCCCACGTGGTCAATCACCTGCAGATACCGGACTCCGCACCGTCCCTGCCGCAGACTCCCGCCGGAGTGCTGAAGCTGGCCACTCGCCGCCTGCGCTCCGCCGAGACTGCCGCACCCGCGGCACGGGCTGCTATGCGCCTGGTGGGCAATAGCCGCTTCGACATGGTCGTCGCCAATGACGCGCGCGCGATCCCCACGGCCTTCGCTGTGGCCCATGGCGCTCCAGTGTGGGCGGACATGCACGAGTGGGCACCCGAGGAGCGCACCCATGTGACCAGCTGGCGCCTGCTTGTGGCTCCCCTGATGGACCACATCTGCCGGACGTATCTCCCGCGCTGTGCGGCCGTGACGACCGTCGGCGGAGAGATCGCGGACCTGTACAACCAGCGCTACGGCGTCGCCCCCAGGCTGGTGCGCAATGCTGCTCGCTACGCAGACCTGTCCCCCTCCCCCGTTCTGACCGAAGGTCCAATTCGCCTCGTGCACTCCGGCGGAGCAATTTACGGCCGCAACATCGAAGCGACTATCGACGCAGTCAAACAACTTGACGAGCACTTCACCCTGGATCTATATCTCGTTGCCGGCGGAGACAATGGCGCCTACCTATCCGCGCTCAAAAAACGTGCCGCAGACTGTGAACGCATCGTCTTCCGCAACCCGGTGCCGCCCGAGGAATTGCCCGCCGTTCTGAACGAATATGATGTGGGCGTATTTTGGATCCCACCGTTCAACACGAACGCACGTCTCACTCTCCCCAATAAGATTTTCGACTTCATCCAGGCACGCCTGGCCGTGGCCGTGGGGCCAACGGTTGAGATGGTGCGAGTAGTTAAAACCTACGGCGTCGGGGTCAGTTCCACAACTAACGATGTCTCTGACATCGTCGCCACCCTGCGTGCGCTGACGCCGGAGAAGGTAGCCAGCTACAAGCACGCCTCTGACCGCGCTGCCCATGAGCTGAGCTTCGAGCACGAGAAGCAGACTATCCACGCCATTGTCAGTGAGCTGACAGAGTCCACCGTTAACTAGCCGCAGGAGCCCCCATGCGAGTCATGTCCGTCGTCGGCGCACGCCCACAGTTCGTCAAACTGGCTCCGATCGACCGCACCTTTAAGGAAGCCGGAATCGAGCACGTGATCGTGCATACCGGCCAGCACTACGACCCCATGCTCTCCGACGTGTTCTTCTCGGACCTGGGCATCTCCGCACCGAACCACCATCTGGGGGTCGGTTCGGGTACGCATGGGCGCCAGACCGGCGCAATGCTGGCCGCCCTGGATGGAGTACTGGAGGGAGATCGCCCAGACTGGATGCTCGTCTACGGCGACACCAACTCGACCCTGGCCGCGGCGCTTGCCGCAGTCAAGATGCACATTCCGGTCGCGCACCTAGAGGCGGGCCTGCGCTCCTTCAACCGACGCATGCCGGAGGAGATCAACCGCGTGCTCACCGATCACGCCGCCGATCTCCTACTCGCACCAACCCAGGTGGGTATGGATCACCTTGCCGAGGAGGGGCTAGCGTCCCGCTCCGTGTTGGTTGGCGACGTCATGACCGACGTTCTCTACAGGGTGCGTGACGAGGTCGCCGCGCAGCCCGGGTGCGCCATCATGGACGAGCTGGGACTGGCTGCGGGAACATACTCCGTGGCAACCATCCACCGTCCGGACAACACTGATGATCCGGCGATTCTCAACACGGTACTCGATTCGCTGGGAGCGGTTGACCACCCTGTAGTGCTGCTCGCCCACCCCAGGCTGGTCGCGAAGTGCGAGGCGGCCGGGATCTCGATCGACCGGGGGTCACTGCGTTCACACCGGCCGCTCGCCTATCCCGACCTCATTGCCTCGGTGATGCACGCGCGTGGCGTCATCACAGACTCCGGCGGCTTGCAGAAGGAGGCGTTCCTACTGCGTGTCCCGACCACCACAGTGCGCCCGCAGACCGAGTGGGTAGAGACGGTGGAATTGGGGTGGAACGTGTTGGTGGAGCCCGGTCCCGACCTGGTAGCCGCAGCGCAGCGCCCGCGGCCCGCGGAAACAAGTGCTGTGCCATACGGCAATGGCCAGGCCGCGAAACAAGTTGCCTTGGCTCTCACCGATGCTTAAAGTACAGCACGATGACCCGCAGCCCCCGCACGCTATTTATGAATAGCGCGCGGAAAACTCACGTCACATGCATTCTCAACCAAGACTGATTAGTTTTCCCTTCAGAGGAGCGCGTTAGCTTGAAGACGATCAAGGCGGTTACTGTAACTTCGGTGCTGATTGATGGGTTGAGTGTCGCCGTTTGATGGCTTTAAAGCCCATGAGCAGGGCGTTGGCTCTTTCTACGGGGCCCGCAGGCTGACCTAGAACTAGTTGTGGGTCTTCGAGTCGGGGTCGAGCTTGGAGCCCCTGGTGGGCGTATTTAGGCCGATTTCTGCGCCCGCGTACCCCTCGTCGCCCCATGTGGGCATCCCGTATGCGACGCAAGGGCACAGCGCTGGCAGCGCATTGGTCATGGCGAGAGTGATAGGGGCGGTGGAGCCCAGACCGACAGGAAAACCGCAAATGCCCCGCACCAGGAACCCAATGGACCTATCAGCGCTTGCACGTTCCCGCCACAGGCCCTGTACTTGGCGGCGCACCACAGGCGGTAGCCGGTATCCGAGTCAAAGTCGGCAACCCAGTAGGTTCACACCAGGGTCCCGTCCTTTGGCACACGAACGGCACGCCCTTGCCCTTCAGGGTGTGTAGCACGTCAGGCGGCTCAGGAACTACGTCAAGGGATCGCGGCTGGTATCGGTACGCGATAGCGGGCGAGACTCTTACATATCGATTCACGGCCGCCACGCTTGGAGCCTGGATAAGCATCACGGCAATGATCTTGATTGTCTGAGTCCGGCGAGTGGCGGCCCTCTGCCAGGACTTGGCGTCGTGACGGCATCCGTGTGCGCTGGAAAAGCATGAGACGATGCGAGCGATGGAAGCGTGGACGCCCGTAGGTGCCACCATGGGACAGCCACACGAAGCCCTTTGCGAAATTGCTTATCACGATTGAGCCACATGCCGCACGCAGGTCCCGCGTGCACCCACACCAACGACACACCCACCTTCCTGCACAGCCCCCCCACCCCCCGCATCCTTACCCCTGACGAGAAACACTCTATATTCATGAGGCTGCAGGTATCGTGGCAGGAGAGCATAGGGGGTGCCCCCTTACCGCGGGTACTTATTGGCCAACAAGCCCGTGAGAACAGTCCATCAGCCGTGGCTGCCGGCACGAAACTCGGCCTCAGACTCCCTTGCGGGGAGTCCCGAGCGGTCGGCCGCCGCGCCCCTCCGCCCCAAGGACCGCAAGCGACCAGACCGAAACAGCTCGGCGTCAATTCAGAAGAGCTCCTAATCGGCCCGAATACACCCCGTACACGGCCAAGACACCCTCCTCGTCCCCAAGCTCACCAGCGCTGAAGGGCACTCAGAACAAAAGGGCATCATCAGCAGGACTGCACCTAACGATTACGACCGTCCAGCCCGAACATTGCCACATGCACGGTAGCCCATCCCGAGGCGCTCATCGCCAAGTCCGAAGAGCCCATACTTATATCCGCTGCAC
Source organism: Actinomyces sp. 594 (assembly GCF_019325145.1). Taxonomy (NCBI): domain Bacteria; kingdom Bacillati; phylum Actinomycetota; class Actinomycetes; order Actinomycetales; family Actinomycetaceae; genus Actinomyces; species Actinomyces sp. 594. The sequence continues at coordinate 85,402 of NZ_PIZC01000034.1, read as the reverse complement.
CATCGGTGCAATTAGTCCTCGGTCGACGCCTGGCACGTCTCGGAAGTAGCTAAAAAAAGACCGATTACAACCTTCCCAATAGCGACCACAACCACACTCGCACCCACACTCATTCGCGCGCCCGTGAACACACCTCAAATGCCGACACGCAAAGTCAGACGAATGAGAGTTGCCCCAGCCAATCGTCCACCTTTCGCGCTAGCCGACCTTGGCCTTTCCGTTCCATGCTCGCACACCGGACAGCTGAGTGAAGCTGTAACTGCAACTTCCGGTCGTAAGACCCGTGACAATTCCATACGCAGTAGCTCCGCCTCTACCATCGCCGTAGTAACTAATGCCACCGGAGTCACCGGCTCGGAAACCGTTGCAGTCTGCAACGCCGTCGCGATTGACGTCATGTATGGCGTTCGTCAGGTGCCCAACTGTGGTACTTCCCACCTTTCGCGTACTATTCGTGCTTCGGACAACATACCTGCAAGTCGCTCCTGTGGTTGACCCAGACGCACAGAGTTCGCGGCCAAGCGCCCTCCGGCCGAAGTCTCCACCGCTGATAGGTAGTGACGACGACGAATTGAGCTGTGCGTTAAACACCCGTAGAGCGTAGTGTGATCCCCGCAACAATTGCCAGTCGCCGTATTTGTGCGCGGTTCCAGTCCACGTGGTCGTGTACAGGCTGCCGACGAAGTTCCCGTTACCTCCATTCCGCCAAGTCCCTTTTCCGCAATGCCCGGCCGTCAGCACGTAGTATTTTCCTCCGATTTCGATGGGCGCCCCCAAGCTGCATCGGGTGCCGTTGCTCAGCACGATCGCACCGCCCGCGTAGAAATACGAGCTGTCGTTGAAACGTGTCTTGGCCTCAACTTCCGGTTCACCGGGAGTCACGCGCACTCCCACTCCAATGTCCCCCAAGGAGTCAAGTACGCTGTCTTCGAGGTCATCGAAGTCGGACTGATTACCGTCTTGACGTGAGTCTGCCGGGTGGTCACCCTCTGAGATGGTTACCTCAATGCCGTCTCCGATGGGGTCAGGAGCGACTGACTCGATGTGCAACGCACCCCAATCGCGGTTTAAAACCTGTTCTTCTGCAGCCCTGATCTGTTCTGGCGAATTCTCATTCACGACCGCCCGTATATGGGTCGAATCGGCGGAAAGCAACTCATCCAGGCCCGCAATGTCGAGCGAAGTGACGAACACTTCGACTACCTGCCGGTCTGATGTCAGTGCGACTCCGAGAACGGTATCGGGGTGGGATTCCGCAAATTCTTCCGCTCGGTTGGCAAGCGCTGCAACCGTCGAGGACTCCGAGCCATACCACAGGCGTTGGCCAAACTCATCGACGACGTTTACGCCGACATCATCGGGACCACTGACGTCATCGGCCGCTACGGCGGAAGTAGTAACTGCTTGGAAGCATAGTGCGACAGCAAATGCCGCTGCCAGGGACGTAAACGTACGCATGATCGGGTCTCCACGTTGATTCCGGCATGTCAGGGATTGTGAAGCAGCGTACATCGGCTATGAGGCCGCAGTCAAGCCCTCGGCGCGACTCATCTCAGCTGCTCGTGAGAACCGCAGATGGTGGCGACAAACGGCGGCGGGTCGGCTGGTGCGGGCCAGGGTGGAGATCGCAGGAAGTGCGCGGAGCGTGCGCCAAGGCGCCCAGAGAAGAACGACAGGGGGAGGATACCGAGGCGAGTCGTGCGTGGTCACCGGTCGGCTGCCGAGTGGGCGCAGGCGAGCACGCGGTGCGACACATACCGCTACAACCACGAGGAGCGGCGTGATACGGGCGTACGCATGAGGCGCGACAGGACAACCTGCCCGGAGTCACTCCCGCACAACACGGGTAGGCCCATACCACCGAACACCCAAACCGTAGGAGCCGCTCTAGGGTTCAAGAATCAGCCTGCCTTCCTCATCGAAGACATTCACCTCTCCATCCGGTCCGTACACCGGCTCGTAGGGCGTGTTCAGGCCCCAGGGATCACGCACGAGAGAGTCCGGCGAGTCGAGCTCGCCGCACGCAGTTATGCGCCATACAGATGCAGTGTCCCCGCTCGCCACAAGCTCGAAGCCGGTGGAGGTGTCTACCCCGTAGAGTCCGGGGGCGCGCTCGGCGACGTCCACCCCTGGGACCGTTCCCGAGTCGTCGGCGTAGTAGTAGCCCACGCGATAGTGCCGTATAAGCTCGCAGACTACGGGATCCTCGCGGAGCTCTGCGAAGTGCAGTGCCAGGTAATGAGCATCCCAATCCAGGGAGCGGAAGGTAATGTGGGGGAACACCGAGCGCAGACCGCCTAGAACCTCAACGTACGCCGCACCAGCAGCTGGGTCGCCGAGCACCATTAGAGACGGGTCCGTCCTGCCACGCAATGACTGGATCATCCGTACCTCGTCGGCGCTCAAAGTGCGCACCAGCGCATTACTGCCTACCTCGTAGGAGCTCTCGCTCACGCTCCGACGCGCAGCATCCGCACCGACACCTCCCACCAGAAGGATCGCTGCACAGGCCGCAGCGGTGACCTCCGCAGTAGCCTTACGGCGGGGAGCGGAAGCATGCTCGGCAACAGCCCCGGCACAAGTCTCCACCGCTACGACCGCCAGCAGTGAGATTGACGGAATAACCAGGGGTATGATGCGGTACGGATCGTTATACCAGAGCCCCGTGAGCGCAGTAAGAGGACCTAGCGGCAGGTAAGCCGCAACCAGTAGAACCATTGGCAGCAGCCAAGCGCAGGCAATCCATCGCCATTCTTTACGGCGCGCTGCGATTGCCAGCCCCGCGGCGGTCAGCAGCAGCTGTAGTGCAAGCGCTAGCCGGTACCCCAAGTAGCCGCTGCCCAACGGCCAAAGCGTGATCATCGCCTGTATACGCCGGGGTAGGTTCGAGACTCCGGCGTATCCCTCACGAGCAAGACGCGCCATCACGCCCGGCTCGAGTATCAGCAACCCACCCACAAGCAGAACTGCGAACACGCCAAAGGCAACCAGGAGCAACGTCCCGCGTCGTCTTCCAAGACGGCGCAATATGAAACCCGCTGCGACCTTCGCTATGCCGTACAGGAGCGGAATACCGGTGAGAAGGACCGAGAATACGGCGGATGGATACGTGGCGATCGCCCCTCCCAGAGCGATCATAAAGGCGACGAGCGCGATGACGGCTCGTCGCCTTCCCGCCGTGCCGGTGAGGCGGAGCATATGCATCGCCCGGCACAGCAACGCGAGCATAGCGGGAAGGACCGCGTACCCCAGAGCATTGGGCCACAACTGCCGATAACCGAGCATGTACACTGGAAACGCCGGAAGCAGAGCCGCCGTCAGAGGCGCGATTACCGGAGCCCACCTAGAGGTGGGGAAGGCCTCCATTGCAAGAGCAGCTATGCCGAGCGTCCATATGACGGGGGTGAGCGCGACCAGCGTATTGGTCACTGTTACCACGTGCGCGGGGCCGGCGACGGCGGCAACGATGGCATGCCATACCAAGGGATAGTATGCGGGGATTGCACGCAAGGAGAACGACCAGGAAGCACCGGTGAGCAGGGAGGCATCACCGGTCTGTGTAATGACCCAAGCAAGATTGTAATGGAACACCGAGTCTATCTGCTGGGCTGGCAGCTCCGGATTCCACTGGCTAACTATTGGTGCTGCAATAAGAATACCTGTCATGGTCGCCGCCAGCAGCGCCATGCCCGCCGTACCGCGCCTCCGCTGCGATAGTTCCTCCGGTAAGACCGCGGGCAGACCGCCTAGAACGAGCCGCGCAGTCAACGAGACGACAAGCACGTACAGCACCAGACCGATTACCAACGAGGTGATCGTGTAGCGCACGCCCGTCCAGGAGTAGACCTGACCGAGCAAGGCAATCCCGGCAAAGGTCACTGGCGGCGCTGCCGCCACCGGCAGCACGCCCCGATATCCTAGAGCGCGCAACGCCGCCCAGCCCGGCGCGAACACCAACCCGATGAGGCCGATGAGGTGGCCGGCATTGTGCAGCCACGGCAGGAGAACTGACATGAGGAACTTTCTCTTGAAATGAGGTGGCCGCTATAACACGTACCAGCGGTTCAGAGCAGTGCCTCCAGGCTCTGCGGCGACAACGTTCTGGCGGCGTCCCGCGCCCGGTCCGCCCAGGTATTGACTCGTGCAGCTGCTCGGGCGGCCGCAGCTCGCTCCGCAATCTCCTCCGGAGCTTCCTGCAGGTGGGCAAGCAGGGAAGCAATCTCATCCCGGTCATAGTCGACCACCCACCCGGCACCATTGGCCTCGACGATCCTGCCGGTCTCGGTGCCCCGTGTGGCGATCACCGGCCTACCGTACGACAGATACTCGAAGAGTTTCACCGGCACCGCGAAACTCCAGTATTCGCTAGGGCGAGCGGTAAGTACGCCCACACTCGCGCGTCTATACACCGGCGCCAACTCATTCGCCGCAAGATGACTCACCCTGATTTGCTCCGCAGAGAGTTCAGGGTTCGCAGCCACCGCCGTCTCCCACAACGGTTTTCGAGTGACTAATTCCAACTGCGCACACGGGATCGCAACAAGAGCGGAGAAGAACACGTCAAGGTCGTAATGGCCGCCTAGACCTCCAACATACACCAGGTGCAGCGTTCCATCTACAGGCGGCAATGGTTCCGAACAGTCGGCCTGTCCAGCCGGAGGTAACGGCGAGCATACATCATCATCCAAACCAAGAACATCAGCCATCGGCCTCGACGGAACAAAAAAGTTGACTCCGTTACGACGATATCCTACCAAGTCCGCCTTCTGTAGCGCAGGGACAATCGACCCACGCAAGCCCGACGCCCTCCCGAACGCGAAACGCCAATAGGCATCTCGATAAAACACGCCCACCGGCACTCCAGCATGCCTCATCGCCCGCATAATGCGATAGTCGAGCAACGGAGCGACACCGGTGCGCACGCTCGTAGCCAGTACGTTGGGCTGAGTCGAATTCTCGCTGTACAGGAATGCGGGCCGGTCACCGGCGGCGATTCGCGCGCGCAGGGCAGCGAACGCCCTACTCCGGCGGCTAACCGAGCCAGAGAGGTCAAAGACCCTGTAGCCGATCTGCGCAAACGCCTCCCGCATGCGCAGCGGACGCAGCCGGGACGCCGAAGTCGGATCCGGGTCCAGCGGGTACGGGGCGTGGAAGACCATCCACGGCCTATCGCCTTGCGCGCTCATGCCGCATCCCCCCGCCCGAGCCGGCTGGCGAGCTGCACCAACCGCTCGGCCATGTCGCTGTACTGCCGATCGGCATTGAATTCCTCGTCCCAGGTGCGCACCGCCTGCTCGCGCATCCGGGCGAAGTCGCTGGCAGATGCTCCAGCAACCCCCGCAATCGCATCCGCGAGGTCGTCTCCAGTGGCGTCAGCAGGCACTAGCCTCCCATTCACTCCATCATGGACTATCTCCTTGGTGCCGCCCACGTCCGTGGCGACAACCGGCAGCCCAGCCGCCATTGCCTCCATAATCGATACCGGGACGCCTTCTCCCGAAGAGGAATTGACAAGCACCGTAAATCCGCCTGCCTCTAGCAGGGAGCGTATACGCGAATTCGGTTGGTACCCCATGAATTCAACCTGCGCGCCAGGCGCGACTGTTGCGGTGTACTGCCTTATCGAACTCAGCCTCGCCTCATCCCGTTCGCCGATATGCGTCCACCGAACCTGCAGGCCCCGACCACTGAGCGCCCCTACTGCGTCAGCGATTCGGTCCACGCGCTTGTACGGGGCTAGATGCGAGCAGCTGACTATATGAATCGGCTCCCGGCTACAGTCTCCCCTTCCACCGGCAGGCACCCCCAGGTGGCGTATTTGCAGGTTAGCGGTGCCTGCGCCGAGGTATGGTGTCAGGAACGACGCCGCATAGTGGGAGATCGGATAGACCTCATCCAGCCCTCCGACCAGCCGACGGCGAGCCGGCAGGTGGCCCTGGGGCTTGTAGGACTCGTTGACATCATAGGCGTGCGCGCGGGACACAGCGGCTACCGGGGCGTCATGGGTGGCCCGCAGCATCTGCGCCATTCCAGCACCGTAGTAGAGCCAGTAGCCGTAGGCGACTAGCGGTCTCCCGGCCAGACGTTCGCGGTACAGGCGCGCACGGGTAAAGAGCTCGAAGCGGTGCAGCACATCAACAGCGAAATGCAGTTCACGGACCGCACAAGCTGCCGAGCGGCGTGTGTTCCCGAGCTCGATTCGCCCAGGTCCTGCGATGAGCCGGGGCATGTGCCTAGGCAGGCGCTGCTTCCAGCTCCGGCCGTCCGCTAAAGGGAGCAGGACAGCGGAGACGTTCTCCGGCAGCTTCCGCGTCTTGGATGCGCCTACACCGGCCCGCATCGGAACCACCCAGACCTCGGCGAAGCGCTCGGCTAGGTAGCTGATCTCCTGCTCGAAGAACTCCTCCCCGACATCAAAGGGGTAGTTGTCGGTGAAGACGACCAGGGGAACAGGTGACTTTTTCACGTGGGCCCTCCCGTGCGGCGGCATTATGTGAGCGCAGACTGCGGTCGCATTCTCGCATACGCAGCGTAAGCGAGCTGGTAGTTCCGTCATCGTACGTCGTCGCGTCCGCCCGTGCGGTCATAGCGCCGGGCGGTCAGCAGCGCCATGCACAGCATGACGACCAGCATCACTGCCATCAGCATCCCCAGTACGTACACGGTCTGCATGATGGGCAGCGGGCTGAGCCAGAGCCATGTCAGCGGGACGGCGCAGTAGACCACAGCAAACGCCAGCAGTCGGCTCTGCTGCTCGGTCACCACGAATATATTAGAGATCGGCGAGGTGAGCACGTTCATGAACAGCCACGGCGTGAGCGCGCGTGCGTAGTATCCGGCATCGTCCCACGTGGGCCCGAACACCAGCGGGAACAGCCAGGGCGCCAGCAGGTACAGGAGCGCGAAGGGCACAATCGCGGCCAGGAAGGCGCGCCACAGCACGGCCCTTACCAGAGGTGCCATGGTCCCCGGCTCTGCGTCCGACAACTTCTTCAGGAACACCTGGGACACCGACCCGGAGATAAGGGAGACAGGCACCTGCATGGTGCTCCAAGCGAGCTGAAACTGCCCCAGTGCCGCCACCGATGCCGCACCAATGAACAGGTTGATGCCGTTGTTGCGGATCGAGTCCACGAAGACGTTGGGGCCGTTAAGTAACGGCATCTTCCAGTACCGCCGCATCATCTCGCGCATCGTCGGCGCCTCGGGGTCCCTCGGCTCATGCAGTTCGGGAACGCGGCGCTCCAGGAAGACCAGGGTCAGCAGCTGCCCGGTGATTGTGCCGATGATGATCGCAGAGAGCCCACCGTGCATGATCAGCCCCGCCACAAGTTGACAACTAGCAACCGCCGTATACTGGAACACGCGGTTGCGAGCGATGTCTCCGAACCGACCCTTGCGGGTGAGCCAGTACTGCACGTTGGTGATTTGCGCTACCAGGAAGACGGTAACGCCAGAGATCATAAGCCACCACATCAACTGCTCAGAGTGGTGGTAGTGGTCACGCAGTACGGTTGCGCCGACCATACAGACAAGTGAGGTCAGCAGGGAGCTGACTACGATGCATCGTCGGGACAGGCGCTCAAGGACCTTAGCCGCACGATCGTCCTTGGGGAGCACCACGGTCAAGTCGAAGCGCAGCGCGGCGAAGGTGATGACGAAGCCAGTGATGGATCCGTAGATCCCGAACAGGCCCTTGTCCGTGTCCGAGTAGACCCGGGCTATGAAGATCTGCAGGACAAAGGTGATCGCCTGCGCGGTAGCCGTCCCTGACACCAGGGTGAGGATGGCACCCAGGACGGGGCTCCCAGTCCGCAGCCTTTCCCACCTGTCACGCAACCGCTGTACCATGCGGGTATTGAATCACGTCGTGCCTCTCCCACCGAGCATGCCGCGAGCCTCACGTATCACACGGCCTCGCTTCACACCCCGACGGCTTGAGGAGCCCCATGGAGAACTTCCGGATGATGCTCACCTCTCCGCTGTGGACCAGCACGCCTACAGCATCGGAGTGGCTGTGGCGTCCGGTGCGCGACTGGGACAACGAGGACACTGTGAACAGTGTTTCCGCTGCCGCGCCATCCGATCGGCGCGGTCAGTGGACCGTCGTCACCCGCCAGGGCCGGGACCTCCGCATCGACACCGACCGTCTGCGCTCCCACCACCTGCTGTTCACCTATGTAAACGGCCAATGGATGGTCAGCGATGACCCGGAGTCACTTCGCAAGCACTCGGGTTCCTGGAACCGCGATGCGGAGGCCGCAGACGTGTTCCTCCACACCGGTTTCGTGGTCGGCTCCCGGACCCTGGTGAGCGGCGTGCACGCGACACCAGCGGCCTCAACCGTGGTTCTGCACCCTGACGGTACCTGGACGTGCAGCCTGTGGGACTCTTTCGGGTACAGCACCAACCCAATCACCTCCGCCGCAGAGTTTGACGAGGCCTTCGATCATGCCCTGGACTTGGCGGTGACCCGTTTGCTTGCGCACGCCGAAGGCCGGCAACTGGTACTCCCGCTATCGGGCGGGCTCGACTCGCGGCTGCTGGCGGTCTGGCTCAAGCGTCTGGGTGCCCCCCGAGTAATCGCCTATACCTACGGCAAGCCCGGCTCCCGGGAGATCTCAATTTCTCGGGCCGTGGCACAGGCGCTGGGGATCGACTGGTTCTCAGTGGACCTAGACCCCTCGCGAATCGCGCAGCGCTGGCACACCGCCGCCGGCGCTCACTTTCAGGGCGCCACCTGGGGGCTCACCTCACTCCCCCACGTGCAGGACTGGTACGCCCTGACCGTAATCAGGGAAGACCACCTGGTCGACGACGACGCGATTATCCTCCCCGGGCACGCAGCGGTCCGGACACTGCACGACACCGGCTTGCTGCACTCATCCCCCTCGAACGCTCAAGTGTTCACCGCCATCGCCCGCCGATACGCGGTGCTCCAGGGTTCTCCCGAGGCATACCGCGCGCTACCGCTCCTGCGCGAGGAGATCCGGCGCGCGGAGACAGAGGCGCCGCTGGACCGCGAACGCGGCGTGCAAGGGTTGCTGGCATGGTTCAATCTCAGGGAGCGGCAGGCAAAATACATCAACAACTCCATGAAGGCCTATGAGTTCTTCGGCTACGACTGGGCGCTTCCCTTGCTGGACTCCGAGGTGTGGGACTGCTGGCTGAACGGATCGGAGGAACTGACCGCGAACCGCGACTGGTACGCCCGCTACACCGGCGCCCGCTATGCTTGCGTGACGGGACAGGAGCAGGAGCTGTATCGGGCGCCCAGTGTGTCTATGCCCGCCGTCCCCAAGCGCGCGTTGCTTGCCGCTATGCGCGCCACTGGAGGCGACCGGCTGCTATCACGAGTCCGCTCGGTACGCACCATGCTGGATCACCCCATGGCCTTCGAAGCCTTCACCGAGGGGATTCCGCGTTCAGAACAGGCCTGGCGCTTCGCCCGGGGAACCACGTCACTGGGCCTGTGGACACAGCTGTTCCTGGACAACCAGTGGGGCACCGATCTAGTACCGTCGTCCTGACTAATCACCCCCGGCGCTCGCGCGCCTAGGCCTTGGCATCGGCATCAGCAGCCTCGGCGTTCAGGAGCCACTCACCAGCGCGAAGCGTTCCTGAAGCCGTTCAACAGCTCGCGCAGGCGAGTGGTTGGCCTCAACCCACTCTCGTCCGCCCTGCACACGCACGCCCGCAAGCGCTTCACGAACTCCCTCCAACGTGGTTTCCAGCAGGCGCTCGGGAGCCGTCACCCCACCGAGCACGGGCACATCACGCGTCGTTGGATGCGATCCGTCGTACCAGCGCGAGTTCAGCGCCATGACCGTGGTGGTGCCCGTGGCAATCGCCTCAAGCTCGGAAATACTCATGTACCCGGACATTTGTCCCACGGCCAAGCTGCCGCTTCCCAGCCACCGCGCATAGTCATCGTGAGTCATCCGCTGCCGTAGCACCACACCGAAGTCCCGCGCCGCGGTAGCGGCGTTCTCACCCCAGTCCAGGCCTTCAAGCACTATCTGATCGCCGTGTTCATCACGCAACGCGGCCAGGAGCTCAAGCTGCATGTCCCCTCCTTTAGCCGCATCCCACCGGGAGGGGAAGAGTATGCGTGGAGGCGCCGCGGCGGTATCCACAGCTCTCGGCAGCTCGCCCACGTCTACGATCACGGGTTGGAGCGTGGCTGCGGGTGCCAGGTCCAGTACATGCTCGGCCAGGTCAGGGGTTGTGTAATAGACATCCAAGGCCTCACGTACAGCGCGCTCTACCAGGTTTGTGTATGCGGGCTCGTAGCGTCGTACACGGATGTCCGTTCCGTGCAGGTGCAGCACATAGGGACGGCGCAGCCACCGTGTATGCGCAGTCACCGTCGCTCCGTGAATGTCAAGAAGATCCGACGCCAGTGCTCTGCGTGCAAGCCCCGCCTCCCAGGCCGCCCCGCGCAACGCGCGGCGCAGCGCGCGAGTACGCGGCGACCAGCGGGGATCAACCCGGGCAGTGTCGTACAGAGTCCAGTCAAGACCGATGCTGCGAGCCTGGCGCACCAGTGCGCTACCTATCCGAGCGACGTCGTTGACATGCAGAACCTTCACTAAGCCATTCTCACATGCCACGACGGGCCTGCGGAGAACACCTCCACAGCCAGCTCCGAGTCTTTGCACCCTGGTGTGCGGCAAATAGGCGCACACCAGGGTGCAAAAGCTCGCATCAGAGCAGAAAGTCGCTTGTCATTCCGCCAGCGGCACCTCCGCCGCCGCCACCTCGGCCAGCAGCACCTCGGCCGCGTCGCGCAGGGCTGCCCGCATGGAGCGGTTCTGCATGACCCATTCCCGACGGCGATCCGCAGCCTCGGCCCGCTGCGCCTCACCCGCCCGGGAGGCCCCCAGGGCGGCCAGCATGGCGGCGGCCACCTGCTCGGCGTCGTAGTCACTCGCCCAGCCCAGGGCGTTGGCGGGCAGGTCGGTGCGCGCCGGCCCGGGTCCGGCGTAGACCACCGGCGTGCCGCAGGCCAGGGCAGCGAAGATCTTGGTCGGGTAGGCGAAGTCGTAGCCGAGGCCGGGACGGATCGACACCACCGAGGCCACCGCCCCGCGCTGCCAGGTGGCCGCCTCCGCCGCAGGAACCAGGTCGTGAAACTCCACGCGCGCATCGCCGCCCGCCAGATCCTTCAGCGTCTGCCAGTCGCTGCCCTGCCCCAGGAACACCAGCCGCGCCTCGGGCTCCTGCCGGTGCACCAGGCGCAGCGCCTCGATGAATACACCCGCGCCCTGCCACTCCGAGGCGGTGCCGGCGTACAGGAAGTAGGGGGCCTGCGGCGCGTCGGCGGCGCGCGGGCCGGCGGGGGTGAACACGTCGGTGTCGATGCCGTTGGGAACCACCGTCACCGCACGGGCACCCAGCTCACCCACCCGCTCGGCGACGCCGTCGTTGACGGCCAGCACTGTGCGGGCACCCCGCAGCACCAGGCGCTCCACTCCCCGCAGGGCACCAACCACCCAGCCGGGGGCGCCGGTGGAGGCCGCGGCGTCGGACCACACGTCGGCGGCGTAGTAGGCATAAGGAGCGCCACGCAGGGCGGCGGCCACGCGCACCACCACCCCGGTGGTGGGAGGCGGCTCGGCGACGATCAGGTCCGGCGCGGGCCCGGCCAGCAGCCGCGCCGCGAGCGGGATGTCGAAGCTGAGGTACTGGGCGTAGCCGCGGATGTAGCCGCTCTCGTCGCGCAGGGCCGGGGCGGAGCGCACCGCCACGCCTGGGTCGGCGGGTGCCCTCATACCCGGCGGCGTGGAGGTCAGCACCGTCACTCGTGCGCCGGCGTCGGCCAGGGCGCGGGCCAGTCCGCGCAGCCGTAGCGCGGCGGCGGCCGGCTCGGGGGCGTACAGGCGGGTGGCCAGCACCACCCGGGGGCCGGCGCCTCCCGGACGGGCGCGCAGAGCCGCGGCCACGAGCGCTGCACCCGCGCCCGCGGCGGCCAGGGCGAGCAGACGGCGGTTCACAACTGCACCGCGCGGCCCTCGGCCGCGGAGGTGAGCACCGCCTCCACCACCCGCAGCGTGTTTACGCCCTCGGCCATGGTGACATGCTCGCTGCCCACCCCGCGCACGGCGTCGCGGAAGCGCTCCTGCTCCAGGGCCAGCGGCTCCCGCTTGGGGATCGCGTAGCGGATCACGTCGCCCTCGGAAACGCCGCGGAAGTTGGCAACCTGGTCCCACCCGGAGGTGACGGTGCCGTTGGCGTAGAACGTCAGGTCACCGGTGAGCGTGTCCGCCACGAAGGAGCCCTTCTCCCCCGTGACGATGGTGACGCGCTCCTTGAAGGGGGTCAGCCAGTTGACCACGTGGGACACGATCACGCCGCTCTCGAGCAGACCGGAGGCAACCACCATGTCCTCGTTCTCCCGCCCGGAGCGGTGGGCCACCTGCGCGCTGATGGAGACGTACGGGGAACCGGCCACCCAGGCCGTCAGGTCGACGTCGTGGGTGGCCAGGTCCTTGACCACGCCGACGTCGCTGATGCGCGCCGGGAAGGGCCCCTGGCGGCGGGTGAGGACCTGGTAGACCTGGCCCAGCTCTCCGGCGTCGAGCCGCTCCCGCAGTGCCCGCAGGGCCGGGTTGCAGCGCTCCACATAGCCGACGGCGCCCACCAGGCCACGGGAGGCGAAGGCGTCACGCACCCGCTCGCCGGCCGCCACGGAGTGGGCGATGGGTTTCTCCACCATGGTGGGCACACCCGCCTCGGCCAGCGCCAGGGCCACCTCCTCGTGGTAGACGGTGGGGACGGCCACCATGGCGGCGTCCAGGCCGGCGTCGATGAGGGCATGCACATCCGGCAGCACCGGCAGGTCCCCGGCGACGCCGAAGCGGTCGCCGCCCGGGTCCGCGACCGCGACCAGGTCCACGCCCTCGGTGGCGCGGATGACGCGGGCGTGGTGACGGCCCATGGAGCCCAGGCCGATCAGGCCCAGACGCAGCGGGGAGGCGGTGGTTGCGTTCTCGCTCATATCAGGCACCCGCCTTCACGACGGCGGCCACGGCCTGCACGATGCGGTCCAGGTCCGCCTGCGACAGTGACGGGTGCACCGGCAGAGACAGGCACTCGCGTGCGACCAGCTCAGTATTCGGCAGCTCCAGCCCGGGGGCGTAGGGGGCCAACGACTCCAGGCGGTGGTTGGGGATCGGGTAGTAGACGCCGGAGCCGACCTGCCACTCCTCGCGCAAGGCGCTCTGGACGGCGTCGCGCTCGGCCGCCGTGGCCCCCTCCAGGCGGATCGTGTACTGATGGAAGACGTGCCGGTAGCCGTCCGGGACTTGCGGGGTGAGCACGCCGGGGACGTCGGCCAGTCCGGCGTCCAGGGCGGCGGCGTTGGCGCGGCGGGTCTCGGTCCAGCCGTCGAGCTTCTTCAGCTGCACCCGGCCGACGGCGGCGGCCACGTCCGTCATGCGGTTGTTCAGTCCCACCAGCTCGTTGGCGTACTGCTTCTCCATGCCCTGGTTGCGCAGCAGGCGCACGCGGCGCGCCAGCTCCGCGTCAGAAGTGGAGACGATGCCGCCCTCCAGGGTGGTCATGTTCTTGGTCGGGTAGAAGGAGAAGGAGCCCCACGCCCCGAAGGTACCCACGGGCTTGCCGTTGATGGCGGCGCCGTGCGCCTGGGCGCAGTCCTCGAAGACCGCCAGGTGGTGGCGGGCGGCGATCGCCATGATCTCTTCCATGTTCGCCGGCAGGCCGTACAGGTGCACCACCTCGATGGCGACCGTGTTGTCGGTGATGGCGGCCTCAACGGAGGCCGGGTCCAGGGTGAAGGTGACCGGGTCGATGTCGGCGAAGACGGGCTTGGCGCCGGTGATGGCCACGGAGTTGCCGGTGGCAGCGAAGGTGAAGGAGGGGACGATCACCTCCGGGACGGCGCCATCGGCCTTGAGGTCGCAGGCCAGCGTGGCCAGGTGCTGGGCGGAGGTGCCGGAGTTGACGGCGACGGCGTGGACGCCGGCAACCACCTGGGCGGAGAACTCCTCCTCGAAGGCGGCGACCTGCGGCCCCTGCACAACCATGCCGGAAGCCATGACGGCGTCAACGGCGGCGCGCTCCTCGTCCCCGATGATCGGCTTCGCAGCGGGAATGAACTCGCGTGACATCAGTGGGTGACCTCCCGGATCGTGTTTTCGGAACTGTTGGGCGCAAGTGTTTCTTCGTACAGCGCGCCGGTTGCGGGGCAGCGCCACCGGCGCGTGCCCGCGGCGGCCGGCTCGGCGTCGTTCTGGGCGGAGGGGTGCCGGGCCTCATCATCGACGGGCACGAGCGGCTCGCCGGCCCGCCCCACCCAGCCGATGCGGCGTGCGGGAACCCCGGCGACCAGCGCGTGAGCGGGCACGTCCTTGGTAACGACAGCACCGGCGGCAACGGTGGCCCAGGCGCCGATTACCACGGGGGCAACACAGACGGCGCGCGCCCCGATGGAGGCCCCCTCCTCCACGGTGACTCCCACCGGCTCCCAGTCCGAGGCTGACTTCAGGGAGCCGTCCGGGTTGACGGCACGGGGGAAGTGGTCATTGGTGAAGGTGACAGCGGGGCCGACGAACACGCCATCGGCCAGGCGCGCCGGCTCGTAGACCAGGGCGTAGTTCTGCACCTTGCAATTGCGGCCCATGCGCACGCCCTCGCCGATGTACGCGCCACGGCCCACGATGCAGCCCTCGCCGAGCACCGCGTGCTCACGCACCTGGGCCAGGTGCCAGATGGATGAGCCGTCACCAATACTCGCCTCGGGCGAGACGTCGGCGGAAGGGGCGATCCGGGCGGGACTGGCCGGACTCATGGCGGCTCCTGACTGGTCTGGCTTCTGACGTGCGGGCGGACACCGATCCTTCGGGCGGCCCTGCGTCGCCATCCTAGGCCAAGGTTGTGCGAGAATGCGGCGGTGACATCCGCTGAAGGCTTCCAGACGCGTTCTCCCGCGCCGGTAACCGATGCCTGGCTAGTTGTGCCCCTATACAACGAGGGCCAGGTTGTGCGTGGCGTGATCGAGGAGGCGCGGCGTGTCTTCCCCCTGATCGTGGCGGTGGACGACGGCTCCCAGGACGACTCGGCCGCGCAGGCGCAGGCGGGCGGCGCCGTAGTCGTCCGGCATCCGCTGAACCTGGGCCAGGGGGCCGCCCTACAAACGGGCATCACCTACGTACTGGAGCGCACCGACGGGCGTTACGTAGTCACCTTCGACGCCGACGGCCAGCACTCGGTCCAGGACGCCGCCGCCATGGTGCAAGCCGCGAGGCAGGAGGATCTTGCCTTCGTTCTGGGATCGCGATTCCTGGGCAATGCCTCCCCCGTCGGCTGGCTCAAGCGCCTGGTACTCAAAACGGCGGCGCTTGCCGCCTCACGCACTACCGGCATGCACCTGACCGATGCGCACAACGGGCTGCGCGTGATTCGCCGCGACGCCGCCGCGCAGCTCGACCTGCGGCAGAACCGGATGGCGCACGCCTCGGAGATCATCCGCCAGCTCGGCGCGATGCGACTGCCCTGGCGGGAGTTCCCGGTACACATCGCCTACACCGACTACTCCCGCGCCAAGGGGCAGTCCCTGTGGAACTCCGTCAACATCCTGGTTGACCTGCTGTTCTCGTAGCCCCGCGCCCCTGGCGGGTCGCTGAAACTGCCATACTGGACGCCATGAGCTCCCAGATCATCATCCAGATCCTCCTGATCCTCGCGGTCGCCGCCATGGGGTGGATGATGCTGCGCTCCCCGGGCGGCGCCCGGCACCAGGCGGGGCGTCGGCTCCTGACGCTCGCCTTCGTCGTCTTTGCCATTGCCGCGATCCTGGCGCCGTCGCTGCTGACGCGGCTGGCACACCTGGTCGGGGTGGGCCGGGGCACCGACCTGCTGCTGTATGCCCTGGTGGTGGCGTTCCTGTTCCAGATCCTGTCCTCCTTCCGCCGCAATGCCGCCCGCGAGCGGCAGATCACTCGGCTGGCGCGGCGAGTGGCGCTGAATGACGCCCCACCGCCGCCCTCGCTGCCCTAAGACGCACCACACGCAACGACGTCCGTAGCGGAGCAGCCCTCGGCGAGGCTTCCCGCATCTCCGGGCTACGACACTTGGCGAGGAGGCGTCGGCAGGCGCGTTGAGCCTTGCCCACTCGAGTCGGCTCAGGAAGCCGTCCAGATCCCATCTGGCCCTTGCATCCCGTCCTGGCGAGAACCTCAGCGAGTGCGCGACACGCGCAACTCTGGCCTTAACCGGCTCTTCGTGTTTGTGGGTGTGGGGGGGTTGAGCTGGGGCTGGGTCAAGTCTCTTGGTGTGGTGTAAATGTTCTAGGCGGTGATGGCCATGATGGGGTGGGTGGTTTCGGCTTGTTCGTGGAGGATCCGTGTGAGGTGGCGCAGGGAGGTCTCCGACAGGTAGCGGCGTTCGCCGTACTGCCATTCCTCGTGCTGCTCCTGTAGGACGGCACCGACCAGTCTGGTCACGGAGTCTCGGTCGGGGAAGACCTGGACCACATCCGCGCGGCGCTTGATCTCACGGTTGAGACGCTCAATGGGGTTGTTGGACCAGATCTTGGGCCAGTGCTCCCTGGGGAAGGCGGCGAACGCGGTCAGGTCCGGCTCGGCCTCGGCCAGCATGTCGGCTATCTCAGGGAACGAGGAACGCAGAGAGGCTGTGACCTGCTTGTAAGTGTCCTTCACGGCCTCGCCAGTGGTCTGAGCGAAGATCGTCGTAATCAGGGCGTTTACGGGCTTGGAGCGGGCCGAGCCGAGCTTGGAGGCCGATGTTGCGGGCGAAGTGCACTCGGCACCGCTGCCACGAGGCGCCCGGCAGGATCGCCTTGACCGCGTTCTTGATGCCCCAGTGGGCATCGCTGGTTACCAGCACCACCCCCTGTGGGTCCTCCTGGGTAGGCACTTTCAGCCCCCGCTCGCGCAAGGACCGCAGAAAAGCGGTCCAAAAGTCCGTGGTCTCCGCGTCCCCGACGCCCCGTGCCCAGGATCTCCCTCCTGCCCTGGGCCGAGACCCCGGTGGCCACTACCAGGGCCTGGGAGACGACCCGGTGGCCCAGCCTTACGTCCACGTAGGTGGCGTCAACGAACAGGTAGGGGAACCAGGTGTGATCCAACGGTCGGGACAGGAACTCGTGCACGCCCTCGTCTATGTCCTTGCAGACCCGCGAGACGGTCGCCCTGCCAGATCCCGGACTCGTTGCCCAGGGCCTTAACCAGGTCATCGACCTTCCGGGTGGACACACCCTCGATCCAGGCCTGGCAGATCACTGCGTACAGGGCCTTGTCCACCCGCTTACGCGGGGACAGCAGGGACGGGAAGAACGAGCCCTGCCTCAGTTTGGGGATGGCCAGGTCAACCTCCCCGGCGGTGGTCGCCAGCCTTCTGGGACGGGTGCCGTTACGACGGTTGGTGCGCCTCTCGGTGCGCTCGTACCTGTCGGCACCGATCACCGCGGAGGCTTCGGCGTCCACGAGGTCCTGCAGGCCGGCCTGAAGCAGCCGGCGGAAGACATCATTGTGGGCCAGGTCGGGGTCCTCAAGGACTTCCGCGATCAGTGTGGACACGGCAGACTTGTTCTCGGGCATCGTGGGTGAACCTTCCTGGTGAATCTTGGTCGAGAATCTGGGCTCCCACGATGCCCCCTACCACAGGGAACCCCTCGCGGGAATTGCCACCACACTACGAGACCCACCCCGCGGCTGTTGGTGTTGGTTGTGTTCGGGGCCCTGTTTGACGAGAACCGGCCCATCAGGTGGCCGAGTACGACACGGCGGCCACCACGCCCAACAGCGCGGGTCGTATTCGGCCGGCGTCGGGTGGTCGACTACGACCACCTCACCAACCCGAGAACGTCCCCCATGCGGCGAATACGACCTCGCCAGCCCCAAG
>NZ_PIZC01000034.1:0-67185 GCF_019325145.1 Actinomyces sp. 594 | reverse complement strand
TCCTCGTGGGCCCGAAACCCTCCACGATGTGGAGGGTGTGGGGCGAATGAGGTCGTATTCGGCCAGCGCGGGTTAGTCGACTACGACCTCGCACGCCCGAAAACGTCCTCATCAGCCCCAAAACGACCCCCTGCGCCCGGCCGAATACGACCTCACCAACCCGAGAACGACCTCCGCACGGCGAGTACGACCTCACACGCCCGAGAACGTCCCCAGTGCGGCGAAAACGGCCTCGTGAGCCCGAAACCCTCCACGATGTGGAGGGTGTGGGGCGAATGAGGTCGTATTCGGCCAGCGTCGGGTGGTCGAGAACGACCTCGCACGCCCCAAAACGACCTCATCATCCCCAAAACGACCCGCTACGCCCGACCGAGTACGCCGGCCATTACCCGGCAGGCCACCACCGGGAGCACCCGGCCAGCTCAGGGCCGAGGGAGACGGCGTTGGGAACGCCACTTCGGCGCCTACTACGCCCGTTGGGTGCTTGCTGAAGGCTTCCGAGCCCTTCAGCAAGCACCCAAGTGGCGTTGCCAAGCCCGAACCGGCGTAGTAAACGCCCCTGCGCCTCGGCCACCGCCACCAGCAGCCCTAAGCCATGGCCGCCAGCACGCCGCCGGGCCTCGAACCGGAAGGGCGAGTTAATGGGCTCTTCTGGTCTAGGGGTGGGGCGGGCTAATGGTTGGCGAGCACCGGGATCGCCGTTTGTGCGCGTGCTCCGGTAGGTACGGCGCACGGCCCCGCTCCGGCGTGCACCTTCCCGCGGCGCCTGGGGTGTGGTACTCGCATGCTGTGACCTGGGTGCGCATTGGACACCTCCCCCGGTGCCTGCGATGCGGTAGCAAAATCGCTGGACTCACTGGCCGGAGCCTTCGACAGCTGCCACCGCGGTCCGGCGCCCCGGTCCGGGAACCGCACGGCCTCAACGACTCCAACGATTCGTCCACGCCGCCAACACGGCCGGACCCGTCGGCCCGAGCACAGCGTTTGCCTACTTGGACCATCTGCGCGCGCTTCTGGAGAAGTCCGGGTAGGCGCGGCCGTTCCCAGCCGGGCGCCGGCCAGCCAGCCGTACCCCGGACACCACTCCAACCTCATCCTCGGCGCGCGCACCGGAAGAGCCGAAACAGCGGCTCTTTGCGCTCAAGGCTTGGGCTGCGGCGGCCCGGCGTGAGCTCAGCCGCCGTGCGGAGGTCTACATGTCGGCCTTCTGCGGCGGTCAGTACGTGCCAGCGTGCGCGCTGATGACATGGATTGCACCACTTTGGAACTTGCTGCCGCAGCTTCCGCCGACCGCGTCCGCGGAACCATGCGGTTTGTTAGCTCCGGAACACGGCCACTACCTGGAAAGTGGTGCATATTGTGACAGAGCGGACCCGGTAAGCGGGGAGCTGCCGCGGCAAGTCAGTCTCCGCACAGCCCTGAGGGGCCTAGGCGGCGCCTTCGTCGTCACCGCCCATGGCCTGTTCATCTGCGGCCACGCCCGAAACCGCCTCGCGGGCCTCCTCCGCCGCCGACGCTGAGTCTCAAGAACGTCAGCCGGACCGAGGCGTCGGCGGCAACTCACCTTCCCGAACGCGATCTCGGCGACACCAAGCATCCGCGCCAGGTTCGGGCCGTACATGCCGGGCGTGCCGACCCCACGCCCGGATCACAAGAGCGCATTCTCAGCCGCGACGGGCAGAGCGCACCGCGATCTCCTCGCGGGCCCGCAACCCTGCAGACACCAGCCAGCGCACAGGCGCCTGCCAGGCGGCCGGGTGGCTGGCGTTCACGTAACGGCGCGCGGAGTCGTGATGCGCGCGGATCATGCGCTCGGGCCGACTCTTCCAGCTGGCGCCCTGGGAGTGGACGACTACAGCGTCGGGCACCTGCAGGTTCAGCCAGCCGGCACGTCCCACACGCGCACCCAGATCCACATCCTCAAAGAACATGAAGTAGTCCTCATTGAAGCCGCCAAGGCGCTTCCAGGCGGCGGCGGGCAGCAGCACGCAGGCGCCGGACAGCCAGCCCACGGCGTGGGTGGCGTCCTCATTCGTGCCGTGGTACCTGGCGGAGAAGGGATTGCCCGGCCACACCCTCCCGAGGACGGCGTGTCCTGCGCCACCTACCAGCGTCGGCAGAGCGCGCCCGGACGGGTAGATGCTGCCGTCCGGGTTGAGCAGCCGCGGCCCCAGGCAGCCGGCGCGGGGCTCGGCGCGCGCGGCCTCGATCAGCGTGTCCAGGCTTCCTGGACGCCAGACGATGTCCGGGTTGGCAACAACGATCCAGTCCTCAGTCAGGTCGCGCGCGGCCAGGTTCGCCCCGCCCCCGTACCCGCGGTTAGTGCCGTCACCGACCACACGCGCCCCGTAGCGCTCGGCGGCGCTCTCCACCCGCTCATGCTCGGTACCGTTGTCAGCGATCACGACGGCGGGGACCCGTGCGGTGGCGGCACGCAGGGACTCGAGGAAGCGTTCAAGCTCCGGGCCGGGGTTGTAGGCCACCGTGACCACGCGTACCGTTCCCAGCGGCGCCTGGGCGGACTCGCGGGACGGTTGGGACGCTACGTCAGTCACGCTTGGGAGACTACACGCGCCGGGGCCCCATGGCTGCATGCCTGGGCCGCGGGGCGTACCGTAGGGTGGAGCCATTACAGTCACCTAGGATTCCTCCTTGCTAAGGACGGAGAATCGCAGCTCCTCACAGACGGGTTCTTTATGATCATGGCCGTGTCATCCCACGCCAAAGCCAAACCCAACGCGCGGCACTCAGCCAAGGACATGAGCCGGAGCGCTGCGCACAGGTTCCTGCTGGCCGGATTCGCCGTCATACTGTTCATCGTCTCCGGGGTCGGCCTGGCCTGGTATGACCTCCAGTCCCAGGTGAACAAGCTCGGCATCGATGACTTCCTGGGCAAGGACCGCGCCCGCCAGGTAGTGGACAGCTATGAGGGGCGGTCGGTCAACATCCTCATCCTGGGAACCGACTCCCGCGCGGGCGCCAATAACGTGGACGGCTCCGAGGGCAGTGAGGAAGTTGCGGTGGCGCGCTCGGACACCACCATGATCCTCCACCTGCCGGCGGACCGCTCCCGCATCGAAATCGTCTCAATCCCGCGTGACCTGCTGGTGGACATCCCCGCCTGCAAAACCGCCGACGGCGACACCACCGAGGCCATGACCTACACCTCGTTCAACGCGGCCTTCGCCAATGGCGCCGGCGCCAGCGCGGATGACGCCGCCGTCGCCGCCGGCGTGGCCTGCACCGTGGCCACGGTCGAGGACCTCACGGGGCTCTACATCGATGAGTACCTCGTTGTGGACTTCAACGGCCTGACCACCACCGTGGACGCGCTGGGCGGGGTCACCCTCTACGTGGATGAGGACATCAATGACACCGAGTTCACCGGGCTGGTCATGAAGAGCGGCTGCCAGCATCTCGACGGCGCCACCGCGCTGCAGTACGCGCGCGTGCGCCACGGCGTGGGCGATGGCTCGGACCGCCAGCGCATCCCCCGGCAGCAGAACCTGGTGTCGGCGATGCTGCGGACCGCGAAGTCGAAGAACTACTTCACCGACGCCGACGCCCTGTACAGCTTCGCCCGCGCCGCCCTGGGCTCGCTGACCACCTCACCCGGGATCGGCTCCCTGAGCACGCTGGCCGGATTGGCCATGTCCATCAGCAACGTCGGGATGGATCAGGTGACCATCATCACCATGCCCAACGAGGAGGCGCCCTGGGATCTGAACCGCGCGCTGCCCACGGATGAGGCCGACTACGTCTGGAAGGCGATCAAGGCCGACACCCCCGTCACGGACGCCCTGCGCGAAGCAGCCGCCCAGGATGCCACCGCTGCGCCGTCGTCGGACTCGACCGAGCAGGCGCAGGCTGACGGTGATGGCGCGGCACAGCCCGACGCCGCGCCGGAGCAGTCCTCAGCCCCGACGCAGGCACGTACCCCAACCGCTACCGCGACCACGCAGGACCCCGCCGCGCAGTGCCACTGAACACCCACTGAACACCCACTGACACCCGCCGACGACGTGCCGACCGAGCCGCAGGAATAGGAGTCCAAGCAGCAGTGAGCAGCACAGACGACGACCTCCCCCCGGCATTCAGCCCCGGAGACGACGGGTCTCGGCGTCGCCCCGGCACCGAGAGAACCCCTGCGCGCCGCTCAGAGCGTACCGGTCCCGGCTCCCCCAGCGGCACGCGCTCCACGGGCAGCGCAGGCGACGGCAGTGGCGTACGCAGTGGCGCGGCACCGCGCCGCCCACGCCCCCAGAAGGCCGACTCATCGGGACAAGCCGACCCAGCCTCCCCTCCTCGCGGACACCACCACGCCGACGGGGCCACAGCCCGCCCCGGAGCAAACCCGAGTACTCCCAAGCGGGTCCCCGTAAGGAGCCGGGCGCGCTCCGGATCCTCCGCTGTGCCACTGCGGTCGGCCCCCGCGGCTGCAGACGGCCGCGCGTCCACCAGGGTCATGCCCGCCGGCACCGCGCCCTCCGCGCGCAGCCGTAACGTCTCCCCGGCTCTTGCCCCGGCGCGCTCATCCCGGTACGCCCCCTCATCGACCCTGAACCAGCACACCCAGCCGGCTCCGCCGCGGCCCCCCGCGCGCAAACGGCACCGACCCCTGCGAT
Source organism: Actinomyces sp. 594 (assembly GCF_019325145.1). NCBI lineage: Bacteria > Bacillati > Actinomycetota > Actinomycetes > Actinomycetales > Actinomycetaceae > Actinomyces > Actinomyces sp. 594. Next base: position 62,560 of record NZ_PIZC01000034.1, on the reverse strand, counting down.
GGCTGGCCATCACGCTGGTCATCCTGCTGGCGCTAGTCGGGGCCCGCGCAGCCTGGCTCATACACGACGTCAATTCCAAGCTCTCACGCGTCCAGGCTCTGTCCGGCGTGCAGGCCACACCCGGGGAGACCTGGCTGATCGTCGGCTCGGACTCGCGGGCCGACGGCGCCGTAGTGGACAACACCGACGGCGCCCGCTCCGACTCGATCATGCTGCTGCACCGAGCCCCCGGCGGGCAGAGCTCCCTGACCTCCCTGCCGCGCGACACCTACGTGGAGATACCCGGTTACGGAGGCAACAAGATCAACGCCGCCTACGCCTACGGCGGCCCCACCCTCCTGGTCGCAACGGTTGAGCAGCTGACTGGGCTGACTGTTGACCACTACGTTGAGGTCGGCATGGGCGGAGTGTCCTCCCTGGTGGACGCCGTAGGCGGCATCAACGTCTGCCTGGACTACGACGTCGATGACGCGGACTCCGGGCTCGTGTGGGACACCGCCCAGGGCGAGTGCCAGGACGTCGACGGCGCCAAGGCGCTCGCCTACTCCCGCATGCGGAAATCCGATCCGGCCGGCGATATCGGACGCGCCCTGCGGCAGCGGGCGGTCATCTCCGCCGTCGTCTCCCGCGCTGTCTCACCCACCACACTGCTGAGCTTCACCCGGCAGGACGCCCTCGTAAACGCGGGCACCAAGGCGCTGACGGTTGACGAGGACACCTCGGTACTCGATCTTGGCAAGATGCTGCTGGCCTTCCGCTCCGCCTCGAACGCCGGCCTGACTGGCGCGCCGCCCATCGCCAGCGTGGACTACGAGCCCGGCGGCATCGGCGCGGCCGTGCTGCTACAGGACACCACTGCCCCGGACTTCTTCGCCAAGCTCCGCGCAGGCACGCTGACTGCCGCTGACTTCGACCAGCCCTGAGCCGTCCGGACAGCGCGTCGCTGCCCGGCAAGCGGCGGGCACCGCCGTGGCCGGGGATACCCGTCGGCGGTGCCCGCGTGCACCGGGGACCGGTGCGGTGTTCAGCCGAAGTGAGGCCGGTCCGGGTCGGCCTGCCAAGCGGAGAAGGACGATGCGACGATGTCGTCCAGGTCGTGCTCGGCCTCCCAGCCGAGTACCTCGCGGATACGCGAGGCGTCGCCAATCAGCTGCGGCGGGTCGCCGGCACGGCGGTCCAGCTCCTCCGGCCGCACTTCACGGCCGGTGACGGCAACGACCGCGTCAATCACCTTGGAGACCACCTCGCGCACCGAGGACCCCTGCCCCGTGCCGACGTTGAACACGTGCTCGCGCATCTCCTCATCGCCGGCCAGGTGGTCCAGCGCCGCGATGTGGGCGCTGGCCAGGTCGCGCACGTGGATGTAGTCGCGGATGCAAGTGCCGTCCGCAGTGGGGTAGTCGGTGCCGAAGATCTTCGGGGACTCGCCACGGGCCAGACGATCGAGCACCATGGGGATGAGGTTGAGGGTGGCCATGTCACCCAGGTCGTCCCAGCCCGCGCCGGCTACGTTGAAGTAGCGCAGTCCCGCCCAGCGCAGCCCCCAGGCGCGCTCGCAGTCGGCCATCATCCACTCGCCAATGAGCTTCGTCTCCCCGTAGGGGTTGATGGGACGGCAATCGATGTCCTCGGGCACAACCTCCACGGGCGGCATGCCGTACACCGCTGCGGAGGAGGAGAAGATCATCCGCTCTACGCGGGCCTGCTCCATGGCCAGCAGCATGTTGGCCAGGCCACCCACATTCTGCTGGTAGTACCAGGCGGGTCGGGCAACGGACTCGCCCACCTGCTTGCGGGCGGCGAAGTGGATGACCGCCTTGACGTCCTTACGGTCCATCAGGTCCGCCAGGGCCTCGATGGCGTTGCCGGCGGCGACGTCGAGCTCGACCAGCTCGGCGTCTCCTACGCGCCCGGGGGTTCCGTAGGACAGGTCATCAACGACGACGACCTCATCTCCACGCTCTTGCAGCAGACGAACAACATGGGCACCGATATATCCGGCACCACCCGCAACGAGGATGCTCATGGGGCGATGCTACCGGTGGCGGCATCGCTCCGTATATGCCCAAGGTCCAACTCGCCGGGCCGTGCGGCACCGGCCCAGCGGGCTGACGCCAGGCGGTGACGGGCCTCAGTCCCGCCCAGCGACCTCGCGGCGCAAAGCTGCTCCCTTGGCGTGCGCAGTATCGGCGAGCTCGGCCTGGAATGCGCGCATGGCGGCGCGTAGGCGGGCAGCCTCCGCCCCCTCCCCCGCGCCCAGGATGCGTGCGGCTAGCAGGCCCGCGTTGCGAGCGCCGCCAATGGATACCGTGGCGACCGGTACGCCGGCGGGCATCTGGACGATCGATAGCAGCGAGTCCATACCGTCCAGGTACTTCAGCGGCACCGGCACGCCGATCACGGGCAGCTCGGTGACGGCCGCGAGCATTCCGGGCAGGTGGGCGGCGCCCCCAGCCCCGGCGATGATGACCCGCAGGCCCTGCCCGGCGGCGTCGCGCCCGTAGGCGAGCATCTCGTCCGGCATGCGGTGGGCGGATACGACGTCGGCCTCGTAGGGGATTTCCAGCGCGTCGAGGGCCTCGGCGGCCGCCCGCATGGTGGGCCAGTCGGAGTCCGACCCCATGACGATGCCGACGACTGGTTGCTGGTCCTGCTGCTGGGTCATGGGGCTGCTCCTACATTGAATCCGCCGCTTGCTGCACCGTCCGCCCACGCCGGGCGCGGCGCGGTGCGGGACGAACTCGTCAAGCCTATGACGTGCCGCGTGACCGCCCCAAGGATTCGGCTCAGGCCTCTCCGCGCAGGATCGCGACGACGGCGCGGGCCCGCTCGCGCACGGCGGCGATTTCCGCAGCGCCCGTGGCCGTGGTGGTCATATTGACGTGTCCGAGCTTGCGGCCGGGACGCCACTGCTTGCCGTAAAGGTGCAGGTGGGCCTCGGGCTCGCGTGCCAGAGCACGGGCGAGGGCATCGGCGGGCATCTGCTGCTCCCCGCCCAGGAAGTTGACCATCACGGTGGTGGGGGCCGTCGGCGTCGTCGCTCCCAGCGGCAGGTCGAGGACGGCGCGCATGTGCTGGGCGAACTGGCTGGTCACCGCGCCCTCCTGGGTCCAGTGGCCGGAATTGTGGGGGCGCATGGCCAGCTCGTTTACGTACAGGCGGGTGCCCTGCGGGCCCTCGACGGCGAACAGCTCAACGGCGAGCACCCCGGTGACATCCGCACGCTCGGCAATGGTGCGGCCGATGTGCTCCGCCTGCCCGACGGCAGCGGGCTCCAGCCCGGGGGCCGGGGCCACCGTCTCGACGCAGATGCCGCCGGACTGCACTGATTCGATCACCGGCCAGACGGCGACCTGGCCGGAGGGACGTCGTGCCAGCAGAACCGCTAGTTCACGGGTGAAGGGAACCGCCTCCTCCACCAGCAGGCTGGTCACGGCGCCTCCGCCCAGGCTGCCACCACCGCCAGTACCGGCCGCCGCCCGCCCGGCGCGAGCATCGGCAGTGGACTCCAGCCATGCCGCAGCCTCACCCTGGTCCAGCTCAACCGCGGATCGCACCATGAGCACCCCGTGCCCGTCATAGCCGCCGCGGGGCGTCTTCAGCACTACTGGCCAGCCGTGCGCGGCAGCGAAGTCAGCCACCTGCTCCCGCATCTGCTCGGTAGTCCCGGCCACTTCCGCCCAGGCCGGCTGCGGCAGCCCAGCAGCATCGACGGCACGGCGCATGGCGAGCTTGTCGCGGGCCAGGAGCAGCGCCTCGGGCGCCGGCCGCACCGCCACCCCCTCCGCCTGCAGGTGGGACAGCAGCGCAGGATCCTGGTGCTCGTGCTCAAAGGTGAGTGCATCCGCGCCCGCGACCAGGGCACGTACGGCGTCGGCGTCGTCGGCACGGCCAACCGGGGAATCGACCGTCACCTGCGCAGCAGAGCCGTTCGCGGACTCGACGAGGGTACGCAGATGAATACCCAGCGCGGAAGCCTCCTCCTGCATCATGCGGGCCAGTTGGCCGCCTCCGATAACGGCAAGAACGGGGGTGCTCACGGCTCCACCCTAGTGGCGGTCCCGGCTCGGCCCCGTACGCTGGCGCCGTGTCCGACTCCTCCGCACCCGACGCCGGCGCGGTCACCGCCTCCGGCCCGCATGACGGTTGTCCACCCCCACGTCCACACCGGCGGACGGATCAGGCGCCCACGGGTGCGAGCCGACCCGCCCTCGCCGCCCTGCCCCGCTGGGCCGCGGTGCTGGCGGTGTGGGCCGCGTCCACTGCGCTTTCCCTGCTGCTGCTGCGCATGGGCGCCCAGGATACGGGGGCCACGGTGTGGGCGCCTGAGGCGCCGTCGTGGATGCAGCAGGCCTCATTCTGGGACTCCGGCTGGTATGACCGCATCGCCCGGGAGGGTTATCCGACTCAGCTACCCACCAGTAGCGACGGGACGGTGCAGCAGAACGCATGGGCCTTCATGCCGCTGCTGCCCCTGGCGGCCTCCGCACTGACGGCCACGGGCTGGTCCTTCTACGCGCGTGCAACGGTGATCGCGCTCGCGGCGTCGGCACTGGCCGCACTGGTCCTGGACCGCTGGCTCGGTCCCCGTGTGGGCGAGCGGGCGTCCCTGTGGGCGGTAGCGCTGGTCTGGTGCTCGCCGTGCGCGGTGGTACTGCAACTGCCTTACGCCGAGTCGCTCGGCCTACTCGCGGTAGGACTGGCGCTCATGCTGGCGGAGCGAGGCCGGTTCCTCACGGCGGTGCCGGCGGTGGTCGCGGGAGCCCTCGCCCGTCCACTCGGCGTTCCCCTGACGGCCGCCCTGGGGCTGTGGTGGCTGTGGGAGACGGTGCGTGCTCACCGCGGCCTTGAGAACGTCAGCAGGGGTGGGCGGCTGCGCCTACTGGCGCTGGCGGGAGCCGCGGCCGCCTCCACCGCCGCCTGGCCGCTGTACGCCTGGATAGTCACCGGCCGTCCCGATGCCTACACGGCCACCGAGACCTCTTGGCGCGGCGGCACGCTGACGCCCGCGCTGCAGTGGCTCACCCGCAGCCAGTGGTGGGTGGGTGACCACCTGGGATGGGCGCTACTGGCCGGCGTCGTGGCGCTGTGCTGCCTGGGCGTGTCGGCGCCCTCGCTGCGGCGGCTCGGCGCCCCGGCGTGGCTGTGGTGCGTGAGCTACTGCCTGTACCTGCTGGTCTTCTTCGACCCGACGACGTCAGTGTTTCGCCTGCTGCTACCGCTCGCCCCGGCGGGGTGGGCCCTGGCCGCCCGGGCTACGCCACGGCTGCGGGCGGCGCTGCTGGCCGCAGGTGTCATAGGCCAGGTGTTCTGGATCAGCTGGGTGTGGGATGGTTACAGCGCAGTCGTGTGGGTGCCGTAAGATCGTAGTCGTGATGAAAGCGAGATCTGAGACGGGGTCCGCCAACCCGCCTGTTTTCACCGAGGCCCCCGGCGCACTCACGTCCTACCAGCCTGAGCCGGGCACGCCGCCCCCCGCGCAGGCGGCACCGGGTGTAGAGGTCACTCGCGCCTCCCGCCCCCACACCCGGGTCTGCGTCATCGACCGCCTACTGGCGTGGCTGCGGGAGCTGACCCAGTTCGGCCTGGTTGGGGCGCTGGCATTCATCATCGACTCCGGCATGTTCAACCTGCTCCAGCACGGCCCCACGGGGGTGCTCGCCGGGCATCCGAACACGGCCAACCTGGTCTCAGCCGCAGTGGCCACGGCTTTCTCCTGGGTGGCCAACCGCAGCTGGACCTACCGCGGTCGCACGCGCGAGAGCATGGCCCGGGAAGCGGCCCTGTTCGCCTTCGCCAACGCCGGCGGCATCCTGATCACCCAGTTCTGCCTGCTGTTCACCCACCACATCCTGGAGCTGACCGGCCCCCTGGCGGACAACGTCTCCGCCTACGTAGTCGGCTTCGCCCTGGGAACAGCTTTCCGCTTCTTCTTCTACCACTACGTCGTCTTCACCGGCGATGGCGACGCCGCACCCAACTGAGCAGCCAATCCCGCCTCTGCCACTCACAACTCCCGGCTCCGCCCAGAGCCCGCGGGCACACTCGATGCCCCGGGCCGGACGTGCGGCACGCATCGTCGTGCGGCACGCATCGTCGTGCGGCACACATCGTGGTCATGCAGCACCGCGCACAGCGTGCAAGCTGTCACGGCAAGCCGTTGGGCTCACACGCGCGTGCCCGATTCCACAGCCGAGATGCGGCGCCCGTCTCGGCAGGCACCCAGGGTTTGTTCCTACGCTGAGCGCGTGATTGCGCTGCCTGCTATGCCCGCCCCTGCTCTCGGACCTGAATGGCTCGACGCCGCCAACCTCATCACCAAGATTGTCGAATGGTTCGGCCCCTGGGCCATCGTCGGCGTGATGCTGGTCATCTTCGCGGAGACCGGCCTGCTGGTCGGTTTCTTCCTCCCCGGGGACTCCCTGCTGTTCACCCTGGGGATGTTCGTGGCCACCGGCGCCGTTGGAGTATCCATCTGGGTGGCCGCGCCGCTGGTATGGGTGGCCGCAATCATCGGGAACCAGACCGGATACGCCATAGGCCGTAAGGCCGGGCCCGCCATCTTCAACCGGGAGGACTCGCGCCTGTTCAAGCAGGAGTACGTAGAGCGCACGTCCGCGTTCTTCGCACGGCACGGCGGGAAGGCAATCACCCTCGCGCAGTTCGTGCCAATCGTGCGTACCTTCACCCCGGTGATGGCGGGTGTGGGCCGCATGCATTACTCCCACTTCCTCGGCTTCAACGTGCTCGGCGCCACCTTCTGGGCCTTCGCCATCACCTGGCTGGGCTACCTGCTGGGATCGATCACCTGGATCCAGAAGAACATCGACGTCATGATCCTGGGGATCGTCTTCGTGTCGGTGCTGCCGATGCTCATTACCGCCCTGCGGAACAAGCTTGGCTCCGCCAAGCGCGAGGCCGAGCCGGTAAGCGTCGAGGCCACCAAGTAGGCCCGCCCATGCGAGAGCCCGCCCAGGCGCGGGTCTCCGGCGGGATAACCGCGAGTGACAAGCACCGAAGGGCCGGTCGGCCGGGGGCCGGGGCCCAGATGGCCGGTGGAGAACCGCCTGCAAGTCGTCGAGAAGGAGCCACGCGCACACTGCATGGGCCCAGGACGCTCCGGCCGGGGCCGTCGCCAGGTGCCGGGCGCGGCGGAGGCGGGGCCACGCCCACGCACCGTTGGCCCGCCTGCGGCACCGGCGGCACCGGACTGCGAACGCACGCCGGTAGCAGGACGCCTCTCGGGCGGCCCCAAGTGGGTCCGACGGCAGCTTGACCCACCTGCCCTGCACTGCCTTAGCCCGACATCACTGGCTTGGCCGGACGTCGGCACGGACGGGCTCGGCAGGCCCCTCAGATCCGGCGGCGCCGCCCCACGCTGACCAGCGCCCCGCGCGGCAGCACGTTATTGGGGTCCAGTGACTTGGGCACCGCATTGAGCAGTATCGAGAAGACGGCGGGCTTGCGCTGGGACAGCTCAATACGCCCGCCGTCGGCCTCCACCAGGTCCTTGGCCAGCGCCAGGCCCACACCGGTGGAGCCGTGCCCGGAGACATTGCGCTCAAAGACGTTCGGGGCGATGTCCTCGGCCACTCCCTCGCCCTCATCCGCAACATCAATGAAGACACCGTGCCCGCCGTTCGCGCTGCGCACGGACACGCTGGTCGTGCCATCGCCATAGCGCAGTGAATTCTCAATCACCGTGGCCAACACCTGGGCCAGAGACCCGGGAGTGGCCAGCACCGGCATACCGACGGCGTCGGAGAAAGTGACCTCGCGCCCGGCGTCGTGGAAGGCCGGCTCCCACTCCTCGCGCTGCTGCTCGAACAGATCAGAAAGGTGCAGCGCCTCGGTAGTGCCGCCGCCGGTACGCCGCGAAATACGCAGAAGGTCCTCCACCACGCCGGTGAGCCGATCGACTTGCTCGATGCAGGCGCGGGCCTCCTCACGCACCTCCTCCTGAGTGGAAAGCAGCTCAATCTCCTCCAGCCGCAGGCTCAGCGAGGTCAGGGGCGTACGCAGCTGGTGCGAGGCGTCGGAGGCGAACTGCCGCTCGGCCGCGATGCGCCCGGCAACGCGCTCGGCACTGCGCACGAGCTCGGCCTGCACCAGGTCGATCTCCTCGATTCCGCTGCTGCGCAGCCGGGGCCGCACCTGGCCGGAGCCGAGCTGCTCGGCCTCGGCAGCCAGGTAGATCAGGGGCGCGCTGATGCGGCGCGACCCCCTGGCGGCCACGATATAGGCGGCAACCAGCGCCACCGCGGCCAGCGCCACGGTGGTCACAACGACTATGAAAATGACGCGTAGATGATCGTCACTGGCGGAGGAGGCCCGGGAGGCGACGGCGATCCACGCCCCGCCCAGGGGCACTCCCAGCAGGACGACGGCGACGGACACGGCCGCCATGGTCATCTGCATTGCTCGGCGTCGCATGGCACCTGCCTTCTTCGGTGGCCTGGCTCAGGCGTGGGCTCAAATCGCCAGCCGGTAGCCCCCACCATCCGTGATCAGCAGCGCCGGGTTGTCGGCGTCGTCGCCGAGTTTCCGGCGCAGCCAGGTGATATGCATAGCCAGCGTGTGCTCGGAGCCGGTGGGGTCCTCACCCCACACTTCCTTGAGGATGTCCTCGGTGGACAGCATCTGGCCCACTCCGCGCACCAGCACACGCAGCAATTCGAACTCACGGGTGGTCAGCTGAAGCTCCTCCCCACGGGCGAAGGCCCGATGGCCGGCCACGTCGACGCGAATATCGCCGGCCACCAGCTCGTCCTCGATCGCCTCACCGGAGGCACGCCGCACCTGTGCGCGCACGCGGGCCAGCAGCTCGGCCAGGCGGAAGGGCTTGGTCACGTAGTCGTCCGCCCCCGCGTCAAGTCCCACTACCAGGTCGGTGTCCTCGCTGCGGGCGGTGAGCATGAGGATCGGGATGGTCAGCCCCTGGGCGCGCACCTGCCGGGCCACATCAAGGCCATCGATGTCCGGCAGGCCGAGGTCGAGGACGATGATGTCCGCCCCGTCCAGATCCTCCAGGGCCCCCTTGCCCGTGCCGTGGGCGTGGACCTCGTAACCCTCACGGCCGAAGGCGCGGGCGAGCGGCTCGGAGATGGCGGGGTCGTCCTCAACGAGAAGCACATTCGTCATGCCCTGGATCGTATGCGACCAGGGCGGGAGGCGTCATCCTCCGCTGGCAGGAAGTGTCGCGCCTCAGGCACGGGCGAGCGCCCATGGGGTGACATTACCCAGACCCTTGGCGACTACTTCGTGACACGGGTGAACCGTGTACAGGTGGGCGTCCGGGCCGTTGATCAGCTCCATGGCGGTTGCCTCATCCATCCGGATGCCCCCGGGCTCAGCGGTGTCAACCAGCCGGGAGGCCAGGTTCACCGGAGGCCCGAAGACATCGCCGGAGCGGGAGACGACCCGCCCCTGTACCAGGCTGGCACGCACCCGCATCATCTCCGGGCCGGACTGGAGCTGCTCAACCAGCGCTGTGACAACATCGGCCGCCGTGCTCAGATCATCGGCGATGTACATCACGGCGTCACCGATGGTCTTGACCACGCGGGCGCCGCGGGAGGTGACGACGTCCCGCGCGGTGGACTCGAAGTCGTCAAGCATCTCGGCCAGCTCCAGCCGGCCCATGGTCTGGGCGCGCTGGGTGAAGGAGACGATGTCCACGAATCCCAGCGAGCGGATGAGCGGGTAGAAGTCGGGGCCGGCGTCCTCACGACCGCGGCGGGACACCTCCGAATCGGTGCGATCCAGCAGGGAGGCCAGGTGTCGGCGCCAGACGTAGGTCAGCTGCGCGGACAGTGAGTCGACCATCTCGTCGATGTGGTCCAGGGCCACCAGCCGGGCGGCGGTGTCATCCAGGTGGAGGCGCTCGGAGATGTCAACCACCAGCGTCTCAAACTGCCATAGCACCAGCCGGTCCATGGTGAAGGACTGGGCGCGCAGCAGCTCCAGGACACTGCTGGCGGCGAGTCCGCCCCCAGGGGCGTGGGCCGAGGGCAGACCGTCATCATTGTCATCGATCAGGTCGGCCACATTGCGCAGGGCGACCGCATCCTGCGCGGTGAAGCGGACCTCATCGGGATCGACGTCGGCGAAGCCCATGGCCCGCCAGAAACGACGCGCCAGATCCAGCCCAGTGCCGGCGTGCACGGCAATCTCGCGCAGGCTGAGCGTGGGAACGCCCTCCAGTAGCCGCTGCTCGTGGCCGCGGACGGTGCCGGCCGCCTTGCCGGCGGACCCAGCCGCCGAGACGGCGCCGGCATACGAGTCCCCGGCGGGGTCGCGCGGCTCGGGGGTCTGTGGGGCGGTCACCGCGTAAGAGTAGCGCACATCACAGGCCGGTGATCAATAGGTGAATCAATCAGGGCGGTCACAAGGCCGGCCAGCACTCATCCCAGCTGCCGCCGTATGCGTCGTGCCGCCGCTCGTACCGATACTGCGCAGCGGCGCCGCCCACCCGAGCACTGGCCGCGCCGCGCGTTAATTCTGCTCCCTGACCGCGGTGACATCCCCCGCGGTGACCTCGATACGGCGCGCACCCGCACCGTCACCGACTTGCAGGACCAGACCGGGGCTGAGGTCGACGGCGACGCCCGCCACCTCCCCTGCGGGCCCGTTGACGCACACTGCCTGCCCGAGGGTGGCACAGGCACTGCGCAGTTGCCTGCCCAAGGCGCCGTCACCGGCGTCAGGATCGCCCCCGACAGACTCCCACAAGGAAACGAGCTCAGCCAGGCTGCGCCCGCAATCGTCCAGCAGCGGGCCGGCGGCGGTGTCCGCCGCCCCCAGCGAGGCCAGGGAGGCGGCCCAGGGCACCGGCAGCTGCTGCGCGTCTTGAGCGAGGTTCACGCCGATTCCCACGATCACGGCCACGGCGGCATCCCGGGAGGCGGGCACGGCGGCCCCCGTCGGCACAGGGCCACGCGCCCCGGGGGTAACCATTTCAGTGAGGACGCCGGCCAGCTTGCGGCTACTCCCCCAGCCGGGTACCGCTGCGGGGGCGCATGTCGCCGGGCCCGGCAGTGCGATCACGTCATTGGGCCACTTGGTGGCCGTGTTCCACCCGCTGCCCGACAGCCTGGGCGCGAGGGCACGGGCTACGGCCAGGCCCGCCAGCAGCGGCAGCCAGTGCAGCCGGGTGTGGGGAACCAGTGGCCGCACCACGATTGAGGCGGTCAGCGCCCCTGTTGCCGGCGTGGTCCAGACGTGGTCGGCGCGGCCGCGGCCGGCGGTCTGCGTCCGAGCGCGCAGCGCCGACAGGTGCGGCCACCGTGCGGAGGCGACGGGGTCGAGGCCGCCGTCGGGGCCGGTCAGGGCCCGCCGCAGATCCGTGTTGGTCGAGCCGGTGCGCTCCACTACCACTAGCCGGCTGAACGGGGAGCGGGCGGTCATGGCGACAGCCTACGCGACCGTCGAGAACAGTCGAGGCGACGAGGCCCGGCTCCGGCGTGGGCTTGCGGGAGACCGGGCACTAGGCTTGAGCGCGTGCTTGTCCTGGCATCCCAGTCCACCGGCCGTCTGGCCACCCTGCGGGCAGCCGGCGTCGATCCGCAGGTACGGGTCTCCGACGTCGATGAGCCCCGAGTCCTGGCCGACCTAGCCGCCGCGCGCCGCGCCGGCGGCTCACCGGCTCCTACACCCGCAGAGCAGGTGCAAGCTCTGGCGCAGGCCAAGGCACTTGACGTGGCGGGCAGCCTCCCGGACGCGGCGGCACAGGCGGACCCGGACCTGGTGGTAGTCGGCTGTGACTCCATGCTGGAGATCGACGGGAACGTGGTTGGCAAGCCGGGCACCGCGCAGTTGGCCCGCGAGCGCTGGCGGGCGATGCGGGGGCGCAGCGGCACCCTGCACACCGGGCACTTCCTGGTGCGCGCCCGCGACGCCGCTACCGCCGCCGGCGTGTCATCCACGATCGTGCACTTCGGCTCCCCCAGCGACGCCGAGATCGACGCCTACGTAGCCTCCGGGGAGCCCCTGTGGTGCGCAGGCGCGTTCACCATCGACGGCCTGGGCGGCGCCTTCATCGACGGCGTTGAGGGGGATCCGCACGGGGTGGTCGGCATCTCCCTGCCACTGCTGCGCCGCCTGCTGGCTCACCTGGGGGTGACCTGGACGGACCTTTGGTCCCCGCCCAGCACCGCACCCGGCTCAGCGGCGCAATAGGGCGCTGTGCCCGCCGGTACTGATACCGCCCCCGGCGTCGACGTGCAGCGCGACAGAGCCGCCTGCCGGCAGCGGCACGGCCCCGGTGAACCGCAGGTCCACCGTCCCGGATGCCGGCGCTAGCGCGAGGCTGATGGCACCCAGCAGCAGTCCATGGGCGACTACGTCCCCCTCCCCTACGGGCAGTCCTGCCCGCCGCGCCGCGCCGGCACGCAGGTGGATGGGATTGTGGTCACCGGTCGCCCGGGACCAGTCGCGCACGTGGGCGGCGGTGAGAACGAGCTCACGGACCGGCTCCGCCCCCGACGCCGGAACTGGTCCGCCCGGTGCCGGTGCCGCAGCCGCCGCGCGGCGGGCGAGGTCGTGAGTGACCCGGGCACCGGTCGCCCACCCCGGGCCGGCGGGGCACACGAGCACGGTGCTGTGCACCAGCTCCCAGCCGCCGCGGACGGTGCGGTCCATGGTGGGCTCGAGGTCGCGGGAGGCTGGTCTTCCGCGGGCGTCGGCGGGTACGACGTCGGCCGGGGTGATCCGGCAGCGCCGGTGGATGAATCCGGTCAGGCCCCTGCCACCGGTGCCGTCGGCGGCGTTGCCCGTGTACCGCGGGAGCCGGTCGGCTAATCCGGCCAGTGCCACGACGGCGGGGGCGAGCACGAGCGCAGCAGGCGCCAGGGCCGGGCCGCAGTCCGCTCCGCTCGTGTCCGGGGCAACCGGTTCCCTGTGGGTGGAAGGCAGGCGGGCGAGAACTGCGGCGAGGACTTGCGCCATGTCTGCGGCAAGTGTGTCCGGGACTGCCGTTGCTGCGGGGGTATGGCAAGGCCCCGGCGATCCTGGATCGTCGGGGCCTGCATCCGCGTCGCGCACCGCCACGGTCAGCGGGTCTCGCGGTGCTCCGTGTGCTTGCCGCAGCGCCGGCAGTACTTGGACAGAGACAACCGGTCCGGAGTGTTCCGGCGGTTCTTCTTGGTGATGTAGTTGCGCTCCTTGCACTCCGAGCACGCCAGGGTGATCTTGGGGCGAACGTCGCTGGCCTTGGCCACGTCCTTCTCCTCTCGCTGATCCTCGAGCAGCCCGTTGGGTGCCATGCTCGAACTTGCGTAGCGGGGGAGGGACTCGAACCCTCGACCTCACGATTATGAGTCGTGCGCTCTAACCAGCTGAGCTACCTCGCCAGATGACACTTCAGGGGCCCGTAGGCCCCCGCAGTATCAGAGCCCCGAAAGGGAATCGAACCCTTGACCTTCTCCTTACCATGGAGACGCTCTGCCGACTGAGCTATCGGGGCAACGAGCGGAACTTTAGGCAGATCGGATTTGCCTGCGCAACTCCGTTTCCCGTGGCCTCGCTCACCGCGGTCCCGCCCCTGGGGGCGAGTTCTGGCCGCGGCGTAAACGCCGCAACCATGGTGGCGGGTGAGGGATTCGAACCCCCGTAGCATACTGCGGCTGATTTACAGTCAGCTCCCATTGGCCGCTCGGGCAACCCGCCGGGCTCCGTGCTCGCCGCGGGCCGGTCTTGCCGCCCCACGCCTCCGCTCGGTGCCGTGGAAGGATAGCAAGCCAACGGCTGCGCACGCCAATCCCCACCGTAGGACCCTGCTCACAGCGATGACGGCGCCACGTCCGGCTCCGCAATCACCGAGCTCCTTCTACAGTCGTTGTCATGTCGCAACCTCGGCCCCCTTACCGTCCCGATCAGCGACCCGCACCCCAGGCGCAGCCCATGGCTACGCAGACGCCAGGCGTCCCGACGCCGATGCAACCCGGACAGCCTCAGCACAAGCGTCGTAGTCCCCTAGTCCTCGTCATTGCTGTGGTGGCCGTCATAGCGGTCGCCGCCGGCATCGGCATCGGCATCATCGTCAGCGTGGCATCGCACGGCCGGCCCGTCCCGGCAGCACAGGCCACCGCCGGACAGTGCATCGAGGACCCGGAGGTGAAGGAGCTGGGCCACGTCTACGTCGCTGACTGCGACTCTGCGGATGCCGCCTACAGGGTCACCGCCGCTGCCGGTACCGACTGCACGACCGTGCCAGGAACAACCACCACTTACCAGGATCTATGCATGATCGGCCTTGGCGAGGACCCGAGCGCTTCCTTGATCGAGGTTCAGGAGGGCGACTGCCTGAGTATTGACGACGCCACGCAGGAGGCCGCCGTTGCAGAGTGCACCAGCGGCACCTACCCGGTACTGAAGGTACTTACCGACGTTGCCGACTCAGATCTCGGGCTGATGGCGGGCGACGAGGACGCCTGCATCGCCGCGGGCGTGGATGAGGATGCTTACTCCTTCTGGTACAAGTGGAACCTGACCTCCTTCATGTTCGACACGGCAGGCGACACGAGGAATCTGCTCAGCCCCAACCAGTTCGTCTTCTGCCTGGGCGATCCCCAGCCGTGACCCGTCATCCCTGACCGGAGGGTGGCAGCCGTCTCAGTAGCCCGCCATCTGCTCCAGGCGGGCGATGCGCTGGGCCATCGGCGGGTGGGTGGCGAACAGGCTCCGCACCCCGCCGAAGGGGTTGGCGATCATCATGGCGCTGACCGGCTCCAGGCGCGGGTCCTGCCGCATGGGTGCGGCGGCCACGCCTGTCTCCAGCTTGTGCAGTGCGCTGGCCAGGGCCAGCGGGTCGTGAGTCAGGACGGCGCCGTCGTGGTCGGCGTCGTACTCGCGGGTACGGGAGACGGCGAACTGGGTGAGGCTGGCCGCCAGCGGAGCCAGCAGCGCCAGCAGGAGCAGAACCAGGGCGTTGGAGTCGCGCCGGTCCCGGCCCCCGCCGAACCACATGATGCCGGTGGCGATCGAGGAGATCACCCCGGCGATGCCCGCGGCTACGGAGCCGGTGAGGATGTCCCGGTTGTAGACGTGGGACAGCTCGTGGCCGAGTACCCCGCGCAGCTCCCGCTGGTTGAGCAGCTGGAGGATGCCCTGGGTGCAGCACACGGCGGCGTGCTGCGGGTCGCGGCCGGTGGCGAAGGCGTTCGGACTCATGGTGGGGGCCACGTACAGCCGCGGCATCGGCTGCCCGGCGGCAGTGGACAGCTCGCGCACAACCGCGTACATGACCGGCTGCTGCACCTCGCTGACCTCGACGGCGCCCATGGAGCGCACCGCGAGCTTGTCGGAGTTCCAGTAGGCGTAGGCCGTCTGCGCCACCCCGATCGCGGGCATGAGCAGCAGCCACACGCTTGAGCCGGTTCCGCGCGCAAGCAGCCAGCCGAGCAGGAGCAGCAGGCCCCACAGTCCCCCCATGAGGACGGCGGTCTTGAGTCCGTTGTGGTGGTTCGTGCCCGTCATAGCGCGAGTGTATGAACGCTCGCTGTGCTGTTCCTGGGAGTGGTGGCCGGCTCAGGCCAGCAGGGCGGCGACGTCGGCGACGTCGAGTCCCAGGGCCTGCCCGACGCCGGCCGTGTACAGGGCGCCGCCATGGGTGGCCAGGCCGCGGGCGAGGTCGGCCCGCTGGCGGCAGGCCTCGTGCCAGCCGCTATCGGCCAGGGCGACGGCGTAGGGCAGGGTCGCGTTGGTCAGCGCGTAGGTGGACGTGTAGGACACAGCCCCGGGCATATTGCCCACGGCGTAGAAGATCTTGCCGTCCACCTCGTAAGTGGGCTCGGAGTGCGTGGTCACGTGGGAGTCCTCGAAGCAGCCGCCCTGGTCGATGGCGATGTCCACGAGTACGGAGCCCGGGCGCATCGCCTCGACCATCTCGTGGGTCACCAGCCGGGGCGTGCGGGCGCCGGGTACGAGCACGGCGCCGATGACAAGATCGGCGGCGGCGACGGCTCCGGCCACGTCCAGCGGGGTGGAGAAGCGAGTGCGGACCGTCCCGCCGGTCAGCTCATCGATCTGGCGCATACGGACCGGGTTGATGTCCATGACGGTGACGTCCGCACCCATGCCCGCGGCCACGCGGGCGGCGGCCAGGCCGGCGGTGCCGCCGCCAAGCACGACGACGTTGGCGCGGCGCACTCCCGCGGCACCGCCCAGCAGCACGCCGGAGCCTCCGTTTGGTGCGAGCAGGGCGTCGGCCCCCACCTGCACGCCGAGCCTTCCAGCGATCTCGGACATGGGAGCGAGCAGCGGCAGGCCGCCGTCGTCGGTGGCGACCGTCTCATAGGCGACCGCCGTGACGCCCCGGTCCATCAGGGCCTCAGTCAGGGCGCGGTCGGCGGCCAGGTGCAGGTAGGTGAACAGCAGCAGGCCCTCACGCAGGTAGCCGAACTCGGAGGGCACCGGTTCCTTGACCTTGAGGACCATCTCGGCCCCGCCCCACACCGCAGCGGCATCGGCGGCGATGGTCGCGCCGGCGTCCACGTAGTCGGCGTCGGCAATGCCGGCACCCAGTCCCGCCCCCGCCTGCACGGTCACCTCGTGCCCGTGCCGCACGAGCGTGTCCACGCCGGCCGGCGTGAGCGCTACGCGGTATTCGTGATCCTTTACCTCGGTGGGTACGCCGATACGCATGGGGCTGCCTTTCGCTGCTTGGAGTCCGGGCACTGTGCTCCGGGTGCCTCAGCCTACCGCCCCGACCGGACCGTCAGTCCTGCAGGCGGTGTGCAACTCGCTCGGGCACGCGATCGGGATCCGGCTGGCCGATGAGGTCGGCGGGGGCCTCGGTGCTGCGGGAGATCGCGGTCATCGCTTCACGGGCAACAACCTTGACGCGCTCGCGCGACTTGGCGTCACCGCCGGTGACCGTGACCTCACCGTAGGCCTCGCCCAGCTCGCGCTCGTAGGCGTCCAGCAGCTCCCAACCCTCCCAGGTGGTGTAGGGCACGCCGCGGGAGTCGAGCAGCGCCAGCAGGGCGTCGTGGCCGACCTGGGAGGCGTCGTCGGTGGTGGCGTGCAGCAGGCCGGCGTTGGCATCGGCAACCAGGTTCGTAATTGTCTCCTGGGCGTCGGACTTGGTGGAGCCGATCAGGCCGACCGGGCCGCGGCGGATCCAGCCGGTGGCGTAGATGCCGGTCAGCGTCTGGCCATCATCGTCGAGCACGCGGCCGCCGGCGTTGGGGATCACATGCCGGTCGGCGTCGAAGGGCAGGCCCTCAATGGGACTGCCTGCGTAGCCAACGGCGCGGTAGACGGCCTGCACCGGCCAGTCCCGGAACTCGCCGGTGCCGGAGACGGTGCCGTCACCGTTCAGGCGAGTGCGCTCGGTGCGCAGGGCGCGCACGTGCCCGGCCTCATCGGTGAGAATGGCGGCGGGCGCCTGGAACAGGTGGATGTGGATGGTCCGGGAGGCGGTCAGCTCCTCCGGCTCCTGCATGGCGTAGTTCTCCAGGGCCTTGACCACCTGCCGCTGCTGGTTGGAGGCGGCCAGGGCCTCGCGGGAGCCCTCGTCGTACTCGAAGTCCTCCTCATCGACGGTGACGTCCACATCGGGCTGCTTGCCCAGTTCCCGCAGCTCCAGGGGGGTGAACTTCACCTGGGCGGGGCCGCGGCGACCGAAGACGTGCACGTCGGTGACCGGGGACTGCTGCAGTAACTCGGCCACGTTCGCGGGGATCTCCGTGGTCATCAGGTCGCGGGCGTGCTTGGCCAGGACGCGGGAGATGTCCAGGGCGACGTTGCCGACGCCGATGACGGCAACCTCCTTGGCCTCCAGCGGCCAGGTGCGCGGATGGTCGGGGTGACCGTCGTACCAGGAGACGAAGTCGGCGCCGCCGTAGGACTCGGGAGCGTCGATACCGGGGATGTCCAGGGGGGCGTCGGTATCCGCGCCGGTGGAGAAGATCAGGGCGTCGTAGTGCTCGCGTAGCTCGGCGACGCTGATGTCGCGGCCGACCTCCACGTTGCCGATCAGCCGGATGTCGCCGCGCTGCAGGATCTTGTACAGGGCCACGATGATCTGCTTGATGCGTGGGTGGTCCGGGGCCACGCCGTAACGCACCAGGCCGTAGGGGGCAGGCAGGCGCTCGAACAGGTCGATGTTCACGTCCAGGCCCGACTTCGACAGGATGTCCGAGGCGTAGATACCGGCGGGGCCTGCTCCGATGACGGCGACATTAAGAGGGCGTGCGTTCACTGGTCTTCGTTTCTGGTGACTAAGGCTGGATGGCCGGGCGAGCACCGGGCGGTGCGCTGCTCAGGTCGACCCAAGTGTATGCGGGTGCTCATCAACCGCGGTGTGGCGTGTATCCCGCCCACTTCACTGGCCTCTGCCCCCTCTCCCCCCTCGCCGAGACCGGCACAAGTAACACACCGAGACCGGTAGACGTTACGTACCGAGGTTGGTAGAAGTGGCGAATCCCATTCCCGCTGACCTCCTCGTTCTTGTCGCCCGTCCGGAAGCATGCAGACGCAGCACTGCGCGGCTCAAACCACGACGATTCGTGCGCCATGGCGACGGACCTGCGATTCGCTAGGTGACGTGACTCCTCCGGTTTGCGGGTGTGGAGGTGGATTCCGGGGTGATCTCGGGCGCTTAGGCCGAGGGGTCGGCTGGATGCGACTCTCTGCCGGCACCGAGTCCCGTGCGTGGCGGCCCGAAGTGTCCAGATCTATGACAAACGAGGTAGGAGGCGGCAGCGGCCGCGAACAGAACGTTGGAATCATGCGGGTGTCAGATCGGCACCAGCGGCCGTAGGCGGTGTTTGTCATCAATTTTGACAACCATAGGAGCATCATTCCGCCCCCGCACCCGAGTCGGCTGCACGCACCCCCGGGAGTCGTTCGCCGGCATCCCCCGCCCGGAAGCGGGATCGTCTACAACGCCACTTCGAGGTTAACAACGCCCGTTAACGGCCTGCTGAAGGGCTGCGAGGTATACAGCAGGCCGTTAAGTAGCGTTGTTAACGCCCAACCCGCGTAGCAGACACCCCCAGCCCGCCACACTCTCCAACACGAACAACAGACTGCCGTCTCACCCGAGTCTCCCCACGACGACAAGGCGCCGATATAGTATCGAGACATTTCGTCGCTCCGCGCCTAGGACAACCATGAGACGCCGCCACTTCCTGCTCAGTTCACTGACAGCCACCGCCCTCCCGATCCTCACCGCATGCGGTTCGCGGACGTCGTCGGACCGCGCCACCGCATCCACGGCCGCTTCACCGACCCCGGCGCCCCCGGCTCGCGTCCCCGTGGGCTTCGCCGACGCCGGGAATCTGCCGGGATCAGACTTCCATCCCGAGTCGTTCAGCCGACTCCGTGGCAGCTACCTAGTGGGTAGCAGCGGCAACACCTGGTGGTACGGGGATCCATCCGCCATGAACTACTGGTATTTCACAGCCGACGGCGCCGACGCCGGCTCCATGGAACTGGTAGCCATGGGCTCCGCCGAAGAGCTTCAGAACCTCGCGCCGCAGGTCGGACCGGCTCAAATTCTCACCGATGAAATCATGGTCGTCGACGCCGCTGCCCACTTCGGCTATGTCGTCGTCACGGCGGTCCGCACCGGGGTGACTCAGGAATCCGCCTGGCATGCCCATCTGCTCAAGGTGGATCTGGAGGCTGCGGCTGTCGTGGAAGTGCTGGCGCTAGACGTCGACGCCGCGGTCGATACGACAATCGGCAACTGGACGATGGCGCTAGACGCCGACGGCACCAACCTGGGCATCGGTACCGGAAAAATCCGTGGCGACACCCGCATCTGGGCCATCAACACCGAGTCGATGGAGATTGTCCTCAAGGATCCGCATCAAGTTGGTTATGACACCCTCCACCAGGTAAGCGGCGACGCGCTACTGACAGGCACGGCGAGCTCCTCCTACTCCGAGGGCGCATACCCGCCCTATATCGTCTACTCATTCGAG
Organism: Actinomyces sp. 594; assembly: GCF_019325145.1. NCBI lineage: Bacteria > Bacillati > Actinomycetota > Actinomycetes > Actinomycetales > Actinomycetaceae > Actinomyces > Actinomyces sp. 594. The sequence continues at coordinate 42,629 of NZ_PIZC01000034.1, read as the reverse complement.
TCCGGCAACCTAGTCACCCAGGAGAACAACCTGGACACCTACTTGTTGGGCTCCTGGCTGTACTGGTTGGAGACCGCCTACGACGCCTGGCGCATCATGGACGTGACCACCGGCGAGGAGGTGACCCTGGCTGATCAGCCTCCCGTAGGCGCGCTGGACGCGCGCCCGACGGTGTGGGAGACGGGCGGCTACTCGGTCGTACGCACCGATTCGGCGCTGGACGTGCGCCCCCTCGGTTCGCCAACGGCGACACTGTCCCTGTCCGCGGACGCCGGGGACACCATCCCCGCAGCGCTCGCCGTCCACCGCGATGTGGTTTATGCGGCCTATCCCTCCGCCGCGCATGAGCTGCACCTGATCGATCTCGCCACCGGCGAGGAACTGGCCACTGCCAGGCTTGGAACCGAGGAGGACGGAATCGATCGCGAGCCGCAGACGCTAGCCGTCTCCGAGGTCGGTGCCGGCTACTTCTACAGCCGGGGCGGGACCTGCACCTTCCACGCCGCCACCGACTGGCTGACCTAACCGGCAGTCCCGGCGCACAGCGTCCACCGGCCCGGGTGTGCCATTGGTGCGGACTCGCTGGCAGGGCGTCGGGCACCGCATCCCCATTCTTCTACCGCGCACCGCCAGCGCCGACACCGCCATCGCCGGAGTCCTGCCCCGAAGACTTCTCCTCGGAAATGCTGTGGCCGGCGCCGGCGGCTCCTCCGCAATAACCGCCGTGGATGACCACTACCTGGCCGGCACCGCCCACGTGCATGACGCGCTGTTGGGCAGGGATGGGCTGCGCCCCGTCGTCGACCTCAATGGCCCGACCACTTGGGCGGTGCCCAGTGGCGCGACTAAGCCCCCTGGATGGGATGCGGGGCAGCCAGTTCCTCGTGCGGCCCTCGTCTCCGGCAATGCCCTTACCGATACTGGCATTGGCACCTGACTGCTACCGACGTCCGCAAGGGAGCGGGTCAGGCGGCGCGGTCCACCAGCAGGTGCGCGAACTGCACCATGCCATCACGTACCAGGGCCACCCTTTGCCGTGCGTCGGCAAGGGCCGCGTCACGTTCCTCTCCCGTAATGCCTCCGGCGTCCAGACGCTCTACGGTGCCGGCCAGAACCGCGTCCTCCAGGCCGTCTAGCACTGCGACGGCCTGGTCCGCCCAATCCATCGCCATCTTCCGGGTGCGGGCGAGAACCGGGTGGACGCGCAGCTGGGCCACGACGTCCGCCAGCACCGCATCGTCGGACAGGTCGGCGCCGGAGAGAGTGGCCAGGATCGACTGCCCGGCGGCGTCGAGCTCGCCCGCCGCCAGGGCCTGCCGCAGCAGCAGCACCGGCATGGTGTCCACGCCCTCCCGCAGGTCCGTGCCCGGAGTCTTACCGGTGGTGGCAGTATCGCTGGTCAGGTCGATGCAGTCGTCAGCGAGTTGGAAGGCCACCCCGATCTTCTCCCCGAACGCCTCCACGATCGCCTCGGTGGCCTCCCCCGCACGGGAGAGCATGGCGCCATAGCGCGCCGACACGGCAATGAGAGAGCCGGTCTTGTCCGCCAGTACTTGCAGGTAGTGCGCCACCGGGTCCGTACCTGCCGGGCGCGGCAGCGTCTCATGCAGCTGGCCCATGCACAGCCGCTCAAAGGTCTTGGAGTGCGCCAGCACCGCCTGCGGGCCGAGTGCGGCCACGAGCTGGGATGCCCGGGCCACCAGCACGTCCCCGGTGAGAATCGCCGCCGAGTTGCCCCATACCGTCTGGGCACTGGGGGCACCGCGGCGCAGGGGCGCCTCATCCATTACGTCATCGTGGTAGAGAGTGGCGATATGGGTGAGCTCGACGGCGACGCCCGCGTCCAGCACGGGTTCGTCGACCGCCAGGCCCGGGTCACCTAGGTGAGCCGTCAGCAGCGTGAGCACGGGGCGCAGCCGCTTCCCGCCGGCCGCGGCCAGGTGAGAGGTCGGTGCGTTAATGGTTTCGTCGGCGTTGCTGACGACCTCTAGCAGGCGCGCCTCAATGGCTTCGAGTCCCGGTACGATCCGCTCTTCGAGCTGCGGGAGGCTGAGGGGCAGCGTTCCAATCACGGTAGGAGCATAGCGGCGTTAGCCAGCGCCCCCGCTACGGCCTGGGGCAGGACGCCAATGAGCACGGTACCGACGGCCGCCAAGCCGATCGCCAGCGCAGTCGGCCCCATGGAGTCGACGACGGCCACCCGCTCCCCCTCCGGCTCGCGGAAGAACATGAGCACAATCAGTCGCATGTAGAAGAAGGCAGTGGCCACAGAGCTGATCACCGCGGCGACGACGAGCCAGGTAGCCCCGCCTACGACACCCGCGATAAACACCTCGAACTTCGCCACGAATCCGGCAGTCAGCGGGATACCGGCGAATGACAGCAGGAATACGGTCATGGCGCCGGCCAGCCAGGGACTGCGCCGCCCCAGACCGGCGAAGGCCTTCAGGTCCGTGGCCTCGGCGCCGGGGGCGCCGTCGTGGCTCTCCCGCACCACCGTGACCACCCCAAAGGCGCCGACGGTGGCGATGCCGTAGGTCAGGGCGTACAGCATCAGCGCACTCACGCCGATAGAGTTCCAGGCAATGATGCCGATGAGCATGTAGCCGGCGTGGGCTATCGCCGAGTAGGCCAGCATGCGCTTCACATCGGTCTGCACCACGCCGACCACGGTGCCCACGGCCATGGTCAAGATGGCAACAGCCCACAGGAACGGGGCCAGGTCCCAGCCCAGTACGCCGCCTACCACGTAGTAGAAGCGCACCAGGGCGAGGAAGGCAGTGGCCTTCACCCCGGCCGCCATGAAGCCCGTGACCGGGGTGGGAGCACCCTGGTAGACGTCCGGGCTCCAGGCGTGGAACGGCGCAGCTGCTGTCTTGAACAGCAGGCCGATGGTCACCAGCACGACCCCGGCCAGGGCCAGCCAGTCCATACCGAGCGCTCCCCCGCCGGCGATGGCGTAGGCGATCGCCCTGTAGGACAGCGAGTCGGACACCCCGTACAGGAAGGCGGCGCCCATCAGCAGGAAGGCCGAGGCGAATACTCCCAGCACGAAGTACTTCAGGGCGGCCTCCTGGCTGAGCAGGCGGCGGTGGCGCGCCATGGCCGCCATTATGTACAGGGGCAGCGAGACCAGCTCCAGGGTGACCAGCAGCGTGATCATGTCGTCCGCCAGCGGGAACAGCATCATGCCGCCCAGCGAGAACAGGGTCAGCGGGAACATCTCGGTGGACACCCAGCGGGCGTGCAGGGACTCGGCCTCCTCGGCGCTGCCGGGGCGGTCGGCGGCCTGGGCGGCGAAGGCGCCGTCGTCGGCGGTGGTGCGGTCGGCCATCACCAGGATGGCAAGCAAGCCGATCACCAGCACAATGCCCTGGGCGGCTACCCCGAAGGGGTCCTCCGCGATGCCGGTGGCCAGCTGGCGGCCGATGCCGGGGGACACGATGGACCAGCGGCCCGCCAGTGCCACGCCGGCGCCGAGAACGGCCAGCAGGCTCAGCATGGCCTGTACGACCGGGCGAGCGGCGCGGGGGACGAACGCCTCCGCAAGTACGCCGATGACGCCCGCAAGCAGGATGATCAGTACCGGGGTGAGGCCGGCCCATTCGATGACCGGGGCGGTGAGGCTCACTTCGTGTTCCCTTCTGCGATCACGACGGCGACGGCGGGGTCTGCCGGGGCGGGGGCGGTAGCCGAGACGGCCTGGGCCGCCGTGGTTCCGGTGGCATCCAGCGCAGCGGCAACCTGCGCCGCGACGTCCTCGAAGGCGTCGGTCAGCACGGCGGGCGCAAGCCCGAGTGCGAGCATGGCGGCGATAACCGGTACCAGCACGAGCTTCTCGCGGCCGTCCAGGTCGGCGCTGCCCACGCGCTCACGGGCGGGAGCGCCGGTGAACACCCGCTGGTAGGGCAGCAGCACGTACACGGCGGCGATGATGACGCCGAGCACGGCGATCATCCCGAGCGGCACCGACTCGGAGAAGGTGCCGGTGAGCACCATCCACTCCGGAACGAATCCGCTCAGCCCCGGCAGGGCGATGGAGGCCAGGCCGGAGATGAGGAAGGTGCCGGCGATCAGCGGCATGACCCGCTGGATGCCGCCGAGCTCGCTAATGGCAACGGTGCCGGTGCGGCGGGCGAGGAAGCCGGTAACCAGGTACAGGCCGGCGATCGACAGCCCGTGGGCGACCATGTAGACCATGGCGCCGGTCGCGGCGATCTGGTTGCCGATGAACAGTCCTAGCACCATGAAGCCGAAGTGGCTGATGGAGGTGTAGGAGATCAGCCGGTACAGGTTGTCCTGGGCGATGGCGGCCAGGCCCCCGTAGATGATCCCGATCACGGCCAGTACCAGCACTACCGGCGCGGCCCAGGCGGACTCGCGCGGGAACAGGGGCAGCACCAGCGCGGCCATGCCGTAGGTGCCGATCTTGTCCAGCACACCGATCAGCAGCACGGAGGTGCCCGGTGTGGCCTGCTCCGCGGTGTCCGGCAACCACGTGTGCAGCGGCACCATGGGTGCCTTAATGGCGAAGGCGACGAAGAAGGAGATGAAGATCCACCTCCCGGCGGCGGTGGATCCGCCTATCCGGCCGGTCAGGTTCTCAATCAGGTAGGCGCCCTCACCGCCGGGGCCGTAGACGAACAGTGCGACTACCCCCACGAGCATGACCAGCCCGCCTGCCAGCGAGTACAGCAGGAACTTCAGGGCGGCGCGACGCCGGCGCTCACCGCCGAAGCGCCCGATGAGGAAGTACACCGGCACGAGCATGGCCTCGAAGCAGATGTAGAACAGGAAGACGTCGCGGGCCGCGAAGATGACCACGACGAAGGCCTCCAGCACCAGCACCAGGCCGCTGAACAGGGACTGCTGGTCCGCGGGCACCTCTCCCCAGCTGGCCAGGAGCACAAGCGGCACCAGGAAGGCGGTCAGCAGCAGCATGGCCAGGCCGAGCCCGTTCACGCCCAGCGCCCAGGACACGCCCAGCAGCGGGATCCAGGAGTGGGTCTCGGCCAGTTGCGTGGCGCCGGCCTGGGCCATGTCAAAGCGGGTCAGCGCCCAGATGCCTACACCGAGCGTGGCCAGGGAGAAGAGCAGGCCGATGACCCGCCCCTGGCGCCGCAGCGGGGGCATCAGCCACAGCAGCAGTGCCCCGGCGAGCGGGACGACCGCCATGACAGTCAGGATGGGAAAGGTTTCATTCATGGGCTGCATGTGGTCGTGTCCTCTCAGAACCTGCTGGCCAGGACGGCGATAAGTGCTAGGACCGTCCCTCCGAGCATGTAGCCGGCGTAGGAGCGGACGTATCCGGACTCGGTGCGGGCGGTGAGCCGGCCGAGCGCCCCGGTTCCCTTGGCGAGCCCCTCTACGGCGCCGTCGACGACGTAGTGGTCCGCGGCCCCCGCGGCGAGGACGAGCCCCTGACCGGGCCGCATGGCTACTGCCTCGTTGATCGTGTCCTGGTACATGTCGTGGCGGGCGGCCTCCACCAGGAGGTTCGCGCGCTGCACCACCGTGGGCACGTCCCGCCGCACGTACAGGGCCCAGGCGACGACGACGCCGATAATCACCAGGGCGAGCGTGGCCCCCATGATCGCGGTGGCCGGGAGGACGGGCTCGCCGTGCGCGGCATGCCCGGTGACCGGCTCCAGCCAGGTGACGAAGGCGTCACCCATGGTCAGCGCCCCACCCAGGCCGAGGGAGAAGACGGACAGGATGATCAGCGGAAGCGTCATCATCCAGCCGGACTCGTGGGGGTGGACCTCACCCTCAATGTCCTTGGCGGTGGTCCACCGGGGGCTGCCGTGGAAGATCATGAAGAACAGCCGCGACATGTAGAAGGCGGTGAGCCCGGCGCCTAGCAGGGCGATGGTGCCCAGGATCCAGGGTCGGGCGCCTTCGCCGACGAAGGCGGCCTCAATGATCTTGTCCTTGGACCAGAACCCGGAGAAGGGCGGGATCCCGAGGATGGCCAGCCAACCGATTCCCATGGTGACCCAGGTGATCCTCATGGCGCGGTGCAGGCCGCCGAAGCGGCGCATGTTCACCTGGTCGCCCATCGCGTGCATGACGCTGCCGGCGCCCAGGAACAGCTGGGCCTTGAAGAAGCCGTGGGTGAGCAGGTGGAAGATGGCGAAGGCATAGCCGATCGGCCCCAGGCCGGCGCCGAGCATCATGTAGCCGATCTGGCTCATGGTGGAGGCGGCCAGCACCTTCTTCATATCGTCCTTGGCGCAGCCGATGACGGCGCCCAGCACCAGGGTGATGGCCCCGACGACGGCGACGGCCAGCTGGGCGTCGGGGGCGCCCTCGAATACGGCGCCCGAGCGCACGATCAGGTACACGCCGGCGGTGACCATGGTGGCGGCGTGAATCAGCGCGGACACCGGGGTGGGGCCCGCCATGGCGTCACCCAGCCAGGCCTGCAGGGGGAACTGGGCGGATTTTCCGCACGCCGCCAGCAGCAGGCTGAAGCCGATTGCGGTGAGCCATCCGGTGGAGATGGCCCCCTCCTGGGCGGCCGGCAGCACCGCGTCGTAGGCGACCGAGCCGACCTGCGCGATGCAGGCCATCATGGCCAGCAGCAGGCCGACGTCGCCGATGCGGTTCATGATGAAGGCCTTCTTGGCGGCGGCCGCGTTCTCCCGGCTGGTGAACTGCTCCGCCTGGGGGGCGTCGGCGTCGGCGGTGTTCCAGAAGCCGATGAGCAGGTAGGAGGCCAGGCCCACGCCCTCCCAGCCGATGAACAGGGCGATGTAGGAGTCGCCGAGTACCAGGGTGAGCATGGCGGCGATGAAGAAGTTCAGGTAGGCGAAGAACCGGCGCCGGTCCCGGTCATGGGCCATGTAGGCAACCGAGTACAGGTGGATGAGGAAGCCGACGCAGGTCACCAGCACCACGAAGGTCAGCGACAGCGGGTCCAGGCGCAGGCCCAGGCGCACGTCCAGGTCTCCGGCGCCGAACCAGCGCCACAGGGGCACGCCCACAACTCGGTCGGCGGCGTCCAGGCCCAGCACCTGGGCGAGGATGACCAGGCCGAGGCAGGCGCTGAATGCGGCGGCAGCCACGCCCAGCCAGTGGCCCCAGGCGTCGGCGGCCCGGCCGAGCAGCAGCAGGATGGCGGCGCAGGCCGCGGGCACGGCTATCAGCAGCCAGGCCAGCGCGGCCGCACCGGTGGCGGGCGCGGCGGCACCAACCACGGACTGGCTCGCGAGCAGCCCGGTGGAGAGCACGAGAGGGGATGCGGTCATGATCTCGGCTCCTTCAGTGCTTGAGCAGGTTCAGGTCGTCAACCGACGTGGACCTGCGGGTACGGAAGATGGACACGACGATGCTCAGTCCGACGACGGTTTCCGCCGCGGCCACGACGATGGCGAAGAACGCGAACACCTGCCCGCTCAGGTCCCCGTACATGCGGGAAAAGGTCACCAGCACGAGGTTGACGGCGTTGAGCATCAGCTCCACGCCCATCAGCTCGATGATCGCGTTGCGCCGCAGCAGCACGGTCAGGGCACCCAGGGTGAACAGCACCCCGGCGAGCACAACATAGGCGGTAATGGGGACGCTCACTTGTGCTCCTCCTCGGTTTCTGCCGGCGCTTCACCGGCGGCCGCAGAGCCGGGCGACGCGGCGGCTGCCGCCGGGGCGACGGGCTGGGTGACAACGGGCGCGGGGGCGCCCGGCATTGCCGGCATGCCTGAGCGACCGACGGTGGCGTCCTCCCGCTGAGTGATGCGACCGGCGCGCTGAGCCGCGCCCATCTCCGGGGACACCTCGGACAGCTCCAGCGCCTGGTCCCGTACCCGCAGCACCCGCGGCACGGACTCCTCCAGCGCCTCGCCGGAGGCCGCCAGGGCGGGTGCGGCGGCGCTGTTGGTGGCCGCGTAGACGCCGGGCATGGGCTTCTGCCCCGGGTGGGTGCCGGAGCTGGCATACGCCCGCATCCGGGCGTCCACCCGGTCGCGCTGGGACAGGCGGGGGCGGACCCGCTGCCGGTGGGTGAGGGTCAGTGCTCCAACCGCGGCAGTGATCAGCAGGATCCCGGTCAGCTCCATGGTGACCACGTGGTCGCCGAACAGGACCACTGCGAGCGACTGGGGGCTGGCTTCGTCGCCGTCGGCCAGGCCGACCGCGGTGGGGAAGGCGGTTCGCCACACAACCGCGGCGATCACAGCCACCAAGCCGACTCCGAACAGCGTCAGCAGCCACTTGGTGGCTGCGTTGTGGGTGGCGACCGGCTCGTCTCCGCCCACACCCACAAGCATGATCACGAACAGCACCAGCGTCATCACGGCGCCGGTGTAGACGACCACCTGGATGACCCCCAGGAAGGGGGCCTCATTGGCGACGTAGAGTGCCGCCAGGCAGATCATGATCAGGATCATGCTCACGGCGGCGTTCACGGCGCGCTTCGCGGTCAGCAGGATCAGGCCACAGGCAACCATGATGACGGCCACGACGGCGAACAGGACCGTCTCACCGCCGGACAGGGTGCCGTCCGCGGTGAGGGTCGCGGGCAGGGGGTTCATGAGCGTCATGAGTGCACCGCCTCCTTCGGGGCCTTCGCGGGTGCGGGAACCGTGCGTACGGAGGTGAGCGTGGGGTCATCGGGGCGGTTCTCACGCACCCAGTCGACCTGGTCCTGCGTGGGGCCGGTGACGGCACCCCGGTAGTAGTCGCCATCCTCGGTGCCCTCCACCATTGGGTGGGGGGCGGCCAGGGCGCCTTCGGGAACTGGCGCCAACAGGTCCTGCTTCTCGTAGATGAGGCCGGAGCGGGTGGGGCCGACCAGCTCGTCGATCTCGTGGGTCATGGTCAGCGCGCGCGTGGGGCAGGCCTCAATGCACAGGCCGCAGAAGATGCAACGCAGGTAGTTGATCTGGTAAACGCGGCCGTAGCGCTCGCCAGGTGAGTACTGCGCCCCCGGCGCATTGGGCGCGGCCTCGACGTAAATGGCGTCTGCGGGGCAGGCCCAGGCGCACAGCTCACAGCCGATGCACTTCTCCAGGCCGTCGTCGTAGCGGTTGAGCTGGTGGCGCCCGTGGTAGCGCGGCATCAGCACCGGCTTCTCGAAGGGGTACAGCTCCGTGACGGTGGGGCGGAAGATGGAGGACAGCGTGACCCCGTAGCCGGCCACGGGGGCGAAAACGCGTCCCAGGGCGCTGGGCTCGTCGCGCAGCCACTGGTCGTGGTCGGCGCCCTCCCGGTCCCCGGGGCGGGACTCCTGGGGTGTTGGGTCAGTCATCGGTTCCCTCCTGAGCGGTGACGTCGGAGTCGGTGGCAGCCGCAGTCAGGGAGACGTCGCTGGCGGCGTCGAGCACCGGTGCGGCAGAGCGGCGGGCGCGGCGGGCACGCGGTGACGGCGGCAGCTTCTGGCCCGGCAGCGGCGGTACCGGGAAGCCCCCGGCAAAAGCGTCCAGTTCCTCACCCGGAACGGTGACGGCATCCGTGTCCGCCAGCTCCCGGCCAGTACCGGCAGCGGGGAGGTCCTCGTCCTCCTCGCCCGCGGGCAGCACCAGCAGGATCACCATGGCCACCAGGAAGATGGCGGCCAGCACCAGCAGCAGCCCCTGGGTGGAGCCACCGGAGAAGGACCGGTAGCCCTGCACGATGGCGACCAGCACGAACCACACCAGGGCGACGGGGATGAGGAACTTCCAGCCGAACTTCATGAAGTGGTCGTAGCGGATGCGCACCAGCGTCCCGCGGGTCCAGATCATGAAGAACATGACGCACCAGACCTTGAGGATGAACCACAGCATCGGCCACCAGCCGGAGTTGGCGCCGTCCCAGAAGCTGGCCAGGATGAAGGAGCGCCAGCCGCCGAGGAACAGGGTGGTGCACACGGCGGAGACGTTGAACATGTTGATGTACTCGCCCAGGTAGTACCAGGCGAACTTCATTGAGGAGTACTCCACCATGTGGCCGGCAACCAGCTCACCCTCCGCCTCGGGCAGGTCGAAGGGCAGGCGGTTGACCTCACCGACCATGGAGACCACGTAGATCAGGAAGCTGGGGATCATGGCCACGCACCACCACAGGCGCTCCTGCGCGCCGACGATGCCGGAGGTGGACATGGTGCCGGAGGCGAGGAAGACCGTCAAGATCGACAGGCTCATGCTCAGCTCATAGGAGATGACCTGCGCAGCCGAGCGGACAGAACCGAACAGCGGGTAGGTGGAGTGCGTGGACCAGCCTCCCAGGATGATGCCGTACACGCCGAATCCGGTGATCGCCAGCACGTACAGCACGGAGACGGGGAAGTCCGTCAGCTGCAGCGGCGTGGAGTGGCCGAACATGCTTACCTGCGGGCCGAAGGGGATCACCGCGTAGATCATGAAGGCGCTGAAGGCAGCGATGACCGGGCCCAGGATGTAGATGAGGCTCTCGGCACCCTTGAGCCAGAAGTCCTCCTTCATGATCAGCTTGGCGGCGTCCGCCACCAGCTGCGGCAGGCCGAGCGGACCGTTGACATTTGGCCCGGGCCGGGTCTGCATGCGCCCCAGGACGCGCCGCTCGGCCCAGATGGCGACGATGACGCTAAGGATCAGGAAGACCATGATGAACACGGCCTTGATGAGCGTCAGCCACCAGGTCTCCTCGGTGAAGTCGGCGACCACGCCGCCGCCCTGCGCGGCGAGGGCCGCCGGGACGCGTGAGCTGCTGGCAATTCCGATCGGGTTCACTGGGCCACCTCCGGGCTGTCCGCAGTGGTGAGTGAGAGGGACACACGGGCGCCGTGGCCGACGCCGAGGCTCTGGCGCACCGTGGAGCCGGGCGAGCACTCCGGCAGCCAGACGGTCCCGTCGGGGACTGCGCCGACAGCGGCCGGAAGCGTAATCGTGCCGGCCGCGGTGGTCACGTCGACTGCTTCGCCGCCGACCAGGTGCAGCCGAGCAGCCAGGTCGGCGCCGACACGCGCCGTGGGCCGCAGGCCCGTGGCGGCCAGGAAGGGCTCACCGTCCTGCAGGCGGCCGGCGTCGAGCATGGGCTTGTGGGTGGCCAGTACGGCGTCCAGGCCACTGACCGTGGAGCGGCCGGGCGCCTGTGCCGAAGCGTCTGGGGCCTCAGGAGCCGGGGTGAAGCTGACCCGGGGGCGATCCCCGCCCCACAGGCCCAGTGCGTCCACCTGTGCGTGCACCTCCTGAAGCGTGTCGACCTCGAGGTCCACGCCCATCTCGGCGGCCAGGGCAGCCAGCACCTGCCGGTCGGTGCGGGCGCGGGACACGTGAGCCTGCCCGAAGGGCCGCACGCGTCCCTCCCAGTTGACGAAGGTGCCGTTCTTCTCCCCCGGCGGGGCCACCGGCAGCACCACGTCGGCGTGCTCGCTGACCTCGCTGCGGCGCACCTCCAGCTGGACGGTGAAGCCGGAGGATGCCAGGGCGGTACGGGCCAGCCCCGGATCGGGGAAGTCGCGCAGGTCGACGCCGCCGACCACCAGCCCACCGAGCTCACCGTCGGCCAGCGCGTGCAGTATGGCAGTGGTGTCGCGTCCAGGCTGCGCGGGCAGCGGGTCGGGGGCGCTGATACCGCCAGGCGGGGCCCACAGCTGCTGCACCTCGGCACGGGCGGCGGCGTCGGAAACGGGGCGCCCGCCGGGCAGCAGGTGCGGGAGCAGACCCGCCTCAATGCCGCCGCGCTCACCGGCGCGACGCGGCACCCACGCCAGGCGGGCGCCGGTCGCATTGGCAAGCGTGTCCACCACGGACAGCAATCCGGGAACCGCCGCGGCCCGCTCCCCCACCAGGATGGTGGCACCCTCCCCGCCCAGGGCCCGGGTCAGCTCGGGGTGGGTCTGGGACAGCAGGGCGACGGCGCGCGCCTCAGTTCCGGGGACGGCCAGGACCACTTCGGCGTCGAGCTTGCGCGAGCCGGCCGAGCGGAGGCTGGCCACGGTGGCGACCTTGACGCCGCCGGCGCGCACGCCCTTGCGCAGGCGCAGGAACAGGGACCCGCACTCGTCCTCCGGCTCCAGGGCGATCAGCAGCACCTGGCCGGCGCTCTCCAGCGACCGGTAGGTGACCGTGCCCAGGCCGGTGCCCGCCACCCGGGCGGCCAGGAAGGAGTCCTCCTCGGAAGAGTGGGCGCGCACACGCTGGTCGATGTCATTGGTGCCCAGCACGGTGCGGGCGAACCGGGACCAGGCCCAGCCGTCCTCAAGGGTCAGGCGAGCTCCTGGCAGCAGGCCCACGCCGCCGTCCCGGCGCGCCCCGGCGAGTCCGCGGGCGGCCACGTCCAGGGCGTCGGACCAGGAGGTGGGCACCAGCTCTCCGCTGGCCTCATCGCGTACGAGCGGGACGTCCAGGCGGTCATCCAGGGATGACCAGGGGAAGGCGAAGCGGTCCTTGTCGGTGATCCACTCCTCGTTGACCTCGGGGTCGTTGCCGGCCAGGCGGCGCAGCACCACGCCGCGGCGCATGTCCACGCGCAGGGCGGAGCCGGAGGCGTCGTGCTCGGTGACGGTGTCCGTGGAGACCAGGTCCATGGGGCGGGCCCGGAAGCGGTAGCGGGCGCTGGTCAGGGCGCCGACGGGGCAGATCTGGATGATGTTGCCGGAGAAGTAGGAGGCGAAGGGCCGTCCGGACACGTCCAGCTCCTCGGCCCCACCGAGCGTGCCCGGACCATATACGGTGCCGTCGACGACGCCGGGCTGCCCACCGGGGCCGGCGAGGTCGTCCTCGGGGACCAGGTGCTCCCCGCCGCGGACGGTCTGGGTGTGCCCCGAGGCGACGGCCGCGGGATCGTGGAAGTCCAGGACGCCGGAGTCGAAGCGGCCGATCTGCTCGGAGTAGAGCCCGCCGGTGACCTCCCCGCCGGCGTGGCCGCCGCCGCGTCCCTGCAGGGTGATGAAGCGGTCACCGGCGATCTGGTCGGCGAAGCGCACGCAGCGCTGGCACAGGATGCAGCGGTCGCGGTCGAGCAGGATGTTGCTGGTCAGGCGCAGCGGCTTGGGGAAGGTGCGCTTGACGTCGGTGAAGCGGGTGGCCGCCTGCGCGCCGGAGGTCATCAGCTCCAGGGCCTGGTTCTGCAGGGGGCACTCGCCGCCCTTGTCGCACACCGGGCAGTCCAGTGGGTGGTTGATCAGGAGGAACTCCATGGTGCCGGCCTGGGCCTTGGCGGCCACCTGGCTGGTGGCCTGGGTGGAGACCTCCATCCCCTCTGATGCGGTCATGGCGCAGGCGGGCTGCGGCTTGGGCATGGGGCGCACGACGCCGTCGCGCCCCGGCATGGCGACTTCCACCAGGCACTGGCGGCAGTTGGCCGAGGGCGCCAGCAGCGGGTGGTCGCAGAAGCGGGGAATGCGCACGCCCACCTGCTCCGCGGCCCGAATCAGCAGCGTGCCCTTGTCCACCTCGACGTTCATGCCGTCGATCGTGATGTTGACCGTGTCAGTCATCTGGTCACCGTCCGCTCTGAGCCTGGCTGTTGACAATGGAGGAGGCCGCGTGGGGGAACAGCTCGGCCGCGGGTGTGGTGTAGCCGGCCTCGAACTCGCTGCGGAAGCGCTTGATGCCGGAGAGCACCGGGGTGGCGGCGGCGTCGCCGAGGGCACAGAAGGAGCGGCCGGAGATGTTGGCGGCGATGTCCTCCAGCTTCTCCACGTCGCCGGGCTCGCCCAGGCCCGCCTCCAGGCGGGTCATGATCTGCCGCATCCAGTAGGTGCCCTCGCGGCACGGGGTGCACTTGCCGCAGGACTCGTGCTGGTAGAACTCGGTCCACCGGGACACCACGCGAACCACCGAGACCGTGTCGTCGAAGACCTGCAGGGCGCGGGTGCCGAGCAGCGAGCCGGCACCGACCACGGACTCGTAGTCGAGCGGGACATCCAGCTCCTCGGGGCCGAAGATCGGGGTGGACGAGCCGCCCGGCACCCAGAACTTCAGCTCGTGGCCCGCCCGGACACCGCCGGCCAGTTCAATCAGCTCGCGCATGGTGATGCCGAAGGGCGCCTCGAACTGCCCAGGATTGGCCACGTGCCCGGTCACGGAGAACAGGCCGTGCCCCTTGGAGCGCTCGGTGCCCATGGATGAGTACCAGGCGGCGCCGCGGGCCAGCACCCCGGGCACGGAGGCGATGGTCTCGACGTTGTTGATGACGGTGGGGCGGGCGTACAGGCCCTGCACCGCGGGGAACGGGGGGCGCAGGCGCGGGTGGCCGCGGCGTCCCTCCAGGGAGTCCAGCAGCGCCGTCTCCTCACCGCAGATGTAGGCGCCTGCACCGGCGTGGGCGACGATCTTGAGCGGCTGGCTGCCGTCCAGGCCGAAGCCGTCGTCGAGCAGGCCGGCGTCGGTGGCGTCGTGGATGGCGTGCAGCAGGCGGCGGTAGGCGTGGGCGACCTCGCCGCGCACGTACACGAAGGCACGGTCGGCGCCGATGGCGCGGGAGGTGATGGCTACGCCCTCCACCAGGGCGTGCGGGTTGGCCATCAGGGTGGGCATGTCCTTGCAGGTGCCGGGCTCGGACTCATCGGCGTTGACCACCAGGTAGCGGGGCAGGCCGTCCGGGGCGGGCAGGAAGGACCACTTCAGCCCGGTGGGGAAGCCGGCGCCGCCGCGGCCGCGCAGGTTGGAGGCCTTGACCAGCTCGATCAGCTCTGCCGAGCTCATGGTCTTGGCCCGGGCCAGGCCCCGGTAGCCGCCGGCCTCCCGGTAGGCGTCCAGCGTCCAGGAGCGCTGCTTGTCCCACATGTCGGTGACGACCGGGGTGAGTGTTCCCGGCGCGGTGAAGGCCGGCTCTGCGGAGCCGGGCGTCTGCTCACTCACTTGTCCTCCTCCTGGGTGGGTGCCGTCCAGTCGTGTTCACGGGCCAGCCGCAGGCCGCGCAGGCTGGACTCGCCGGCGGCAACGCCCTCGTCGGCACGGCCGTCCTCGAATCCGGCCAGCAGCCGCTCGTTCTCCCGGAAGGTCGGCACGGTCTCCGGGCCACGGGTGGGGGTCACGTCCTCGCCGCGCTCCAGTCGTGTCACCAGGTCGACGGCGGAGGCGGGGGTCTGGTTATCGAAGAACTCCCAGTTGACCATCACCACGGGGGCGTAGTCGCAGGCCGCGTTGCACTCCACGCGCTCCAGGCTGATGCGGCCGTCCGCGCTGGTCTCGTCGCTGCCGAGCCCGGTGTGCTCACTGACGGCCTGCCAGACCTCGTCGCCTCCCATGACGGCGCACAGGGCATTGGTGCAAACACCCACGTGGTACTCCCCCGCGGGGTGGCGGCGGAACTGGCTGTAGAAAGTCGCCACGGCGGAGACCTCGGAGCGGGTCAGCTCCAGCTTCTGGGCGACCAGCGCGATGCCGGCCGGAGAGACGTAGCCGTCCACGCTCTGCAGCAGGTGCAGCATGGGGATGATGGCACTGCGCTCGTACCCGGACGGGTAGCGGGACATGATCTCGGCGATATCGGCGTCCAGCTGCGCGGCCACGTCCGGGGCGTAGCCGAGCGCGATCCCGGCGGCGTCGGCCGGGGCAGGGGTGTTCTCAAGGGTGCTCATTAGCGGTCCACGCCTCCCAGGACGGGGTCGATCGAGGCCAGGGAGGGCACGACATCGGCGATCATGCCGCCCTCGCTCATCATGGCCAGCGATTGCAGGTTGGAGTAGGAGGGGTCCCGGAAGTGGACCCGGTAGGGGCGGGTGCCGCCGTCGGAGACGGCCTGGATGCCCAGGACGCCCTTGGCGTGCTCAACCGTCTGGTACACCTGCCCGGCAGGCACCCGGAAACCCTGGGTGACGAGCTTGAAGTGGTGGATCAGGGACTCCATGGAGGTGCCCATGATCTCCTTGACGTGCTCCAGGGACTGCCCCTGCCCGTCGGTGGCGACGGCCATGCGGGCGGGCCAGGCGATGGTCGGGTCGGCCACCATCGTGGTGTTGGAGGGGTCGTCCCCGCGCCCGGCGATCTCGTCGAGCCGATCCAGTGCCTGGGAGACGATCTTCAGGGACTGGTAGCACTCGTCGAAGCGGACCCGCAGCCGGTTGTAGCAGTCGGAGCGGTCGTACACGGGGACCTCGAAGTCATAGGTCTCATACCCGCAGTAGGGGCGCAGCTTGCGCATGTCCAGCGGGTAGCCCGCGGCCCTGATGCACGGCCCGGTCAGCCCCATGGCCATCGCGGCGGAAAGGCTCATCTCGCCGATCCCGACGAACCGGGACTTCAGGATCGGGTTGGCCATGAGCAGGGACTCCAGCTCGCCCAGGTCGTTCTTGATGTTCGGCATGACCGAGCGGACGAAGTCGGTGAAGCCCTCCGGCAGGTCCTGGGCCAGGCCGCCGGGGCGCACATAGGCGTGGTTCATACGCAGCCCGGAGGCCATCTCGAAGGCGCGCAGGATGTTCTCACGGCACCGGAAGGAGATGGTCATCAGCGTGGTGCCGCCCATCTCGTTGCCGGCCGAGCCGATGGCCACCACGTGGCTGGCGATGCGGTTGAGCTCCATGAGCACCACGCGGGCCACGGTCGCCTTCTCAGGGACGTCATCGGTGATGCCGAGCAGCTTCTCCACCGCCAGGGCGTAGCCGACCTCCTGGAAGAAGGGGGCCACGTAGTCCATGCGGGTTACAAAGGTCTCCCCCTGCACCCAGGTGCGGTACTCCATGTTCTTCTCAATGCCGGTGTGCAGGAAGCCCGTGCCGGCACGCAGCTCGGTGACGGTCTCCCCGTCGGTCTCCAGCACCAGGCGCAGCACCCCGTGCGTGGATGGGTGGACCGGGCCCATGTTGACCACTACGCGGTCGCGCTGGAGGCGGTCGGCCTCGTCGCGGGCGGCGATCTGGGCGGCGATGTCATCCCAGTCCCCGCCGCTGGCGGTGAACTGGGGGGCGCCGTCGGTGAGGTCATCGGTGGCGGGGCCGGTGGCGTGCAGTGTGCTCATCAGCGGTATGACCTCCGGGTGTCGGCGGTAGCGGTTGAGGCGCCCTTGTACTCCACGGGGATGCCTCCGAGCGGGTAGTCCTTGCGCTGCGGGTGCCCCACCCAGTCGTCGGGCATGGCCGAGCGCGTCAGGTTGGGGTGGCCGTCGAAGACGATGCCCATCAGGTCCCAGGCCTCGCGCTCGTGCCAGTCATTGCCCGGATAAACCGGTACCAGCGAGGGTACGTGCGGGTCGGATTCGGGGCAGGTGACCTCCAGGCGCAGGTCACGGGCGCCGTGGGTCAGGGAGATCAGCTCGTAGCAGGCGTGCAGCTCGCGGCCGGCGTCGCCCGGGTAGTGCACGCCGGTCACGCCCAGGCACAGCTCGAAGCGCAGGTCCTGGTCGTCGCGCAGCGGGCGGGCCACGTCCAGCAGGTGCTCGCGGGTGATGAACAGGGTCAGCTCGCCGCGGTCCACCACCACCTTCTCAATGGCCGCGGCGGGGTCCACCCCGGCCTCCGTGAGGTCCTCGATGAGGGCGTCGACGACGTCATCGAACCACTCCCCGTAGGGGCGCGTGGACGCCGGGGCGAGGGCGACCACGCTGGTGGTGCCCCCGTAGCCGGTGGTGTCGCCGGCGTCACCGGCGCCGAACTGGCCGGTGTGCGTGCCGATGACCTCCAGCCGCAGCTCCTCGCGCACCGGCTGGCCGGCAACCTCCGGTACGGCGGCGGCCTCGGCGACGGCGTCGGAAACGGCGTTGTTCTCAGCGTTCCCAGCGTTGGCGGTCATGCGAGCAGACCCTTCATCTCGGCGGTGGGGACGGCCTTGAGGGCGGCGGCCTCAACGGCGCGGGCGATCTCCTCGCGGTGGGCGAAGATCGGCTTGCGCTCGATCTGGCGGGTGAGCTCGAGCATGGCACCCAGCAGCATCTCCGGGCGCGGCGGGCAGCCGGGCAGGTAGATGTCCACCGGGACGATGTGGTCGGCGCCCTGGACCACGGCGTAGTTGTTGAACACGCCGCCGGAGGAGGCACAGGCCCCCATGGAGATGACCCACTTGGGCTCGGGCATGGAGTCGTAGACGTTGCGCACTACCGGCGCCATCTTGTGGGAGACGCGGCCGGAGACGATCATGACGTCGGCGTGGCGCGGCGAGGCGCGGAAGACCTCCCAGCCAAAGCGGGCCATGTCGAAGCGGGGCGTACCGGTGGCCATCATCTCGATGGCGCAGCAGGCCAGGCCCATGGTCACCGGCCACAGCGAGCGCGCCTGCGCCAGGTCGGCCAGCTTCTCCACGGTGGTGAGCATGAAGCCGGGCCCCTCAACGCTCTCCAGCGCCTGCGCCTGCAGGTCATCCCGCTTGGAGGGGATGTGGAGCATCTTCTCGTTGTACTCACGCATGTTCATCGGGCTTGCTCCCTTACTCCCAGTCCAGGCCGCCGCGGCGCCACTCCAGGAGGTAGGGCACCGTGATCAGGGCGATGAAGGCGAGGGCGGCGCTCAGCCCGAAGAAGCCCAGCTGCGTGAAGGCGGTGGCCCACGGGTAGAGGAAGACGACCTCGACGTCGAAGATGATGAAGGTCATGCCGACCAGGTAGAAGGACACGGGGAACCGGCCCTGGTCGATGTTGGTGGGGGTGGGGTCAATGCCGCACTCGTAGTTGGCGACCTTGACCCGGTTGTGCCGGTTCGGGCTCAGGATCGCAGACAGCACCAGGCCGCCGATGGCGACGACCATGGCGACTGCCGCCATGATGAGCAGGGAGACGTACGGGTTCATGCTGCCGGCACCATCCTTGTCAGAAGTTGGATGAAGTGGTCGATTCCGTCGCCGCCGCGGCGCTCCCAGCCATCGGACAGGAGCTTGGCGACGAGCCGCATGAGGCGCTTGCGCGGCAGCCCGTAGCGGGTGCACACGCGCATCACCTCAGGGTGCTCAATCAGGGCGACGAAGATGCGCCCGAGCGTGTAGTAGCCGCCCATCTGCGCCTCCAGGGCGGCGGGGTACTGGGCCAGGGCGAGCTCGCGCCCGGATGCCGTGGTGCGGGCCGCGGCCTGCGCGGCAGCCTCGGCGGCCAGGCGCCCCGCCATAAGCGCCTGGGCGATGCCCTCCCCGTTGAAGGGGGAGACCATGCCGCCGGCGTCGCCCAGCAGCATGAGCCCGTCGGCGTAGTGGGGCTTGCGGTTGAAGGCCATGGGCAGGGCAGCGGAGGCGACGCGGCCCACCCGGTTCTCGGGGCTGAAGCCCCAGGCGGCAGGCACGTGCTCCAGCCAGCGGTTGAAAACGGCGCGGTAGTCGATGCCGCGTGCAGAGGCCGCGGCCGGCGTCGAGGCCACCGATCCCAGGCCCACGTTGACCAGGCCGTCACCCACGCTCCAGATCCAGCCGTAGCCGGGCAGCAGGTCGGAGCGCCCGGCGGGGCCGTCCCACAGCTCCAGGCGGGACTCCATCCAGGCGTCGTCGGCACGCGGGGAGCGGAAGTACGCGCGCACGGCCACTCCCAGCGGCCTGCGCTCGTTCTTCCGGCGGCCCGCGGCGGTGGCCAGGCGGGCGGAGACACCGCCGGCGTCCATGACCAGCGGGGCGCGCACGGTGGCCGGGGCCTCGATACCCGGCTCCGGGCTGCGCGGGGTGGGAGCGATCCTCACGCCGGTGACGCGGCCCGCGGCACTGGTGACCGGCTCAGTTGCGGTCACGCCGTTGATCAGGCGGACGCCGGCGGCTACGGCGCGGGTGGCCAGGTCCCGATCCAGCTCGCTGCGGCGCCGGGCCAGGCCGTAGGAGGGCAGGCTGGGCTGCTCCGGCCAGGGGATGTGCAGAAGGTGTCCGCCACCGATTACCCGCAGCCCCTGGTTGCGCTGCCAGGTGGAGGTGTCCACGCCCATGCGCACCAGCTCGCGCACGGCAGCGGGGGTGAGCCCATCGCCGCAGACCTTGTCCCGCCCGAGCTCCTGACGCTCCAGCAGCAGCACGTCCAGTCCCAGCCTGGCCAGGTGGTAGGCGGCGGAGGAGCCCGCGGGGCCGGCGCCCACAACTACGACGTCAGCACTGAGATCGCCTGCGGCTGCTGCCATTACTGCGCGCCTCCTTCGCGTGCCACTCGTGCGGATCGGGATGTTGGAACTGTCCTGCGACTGCCGGGGAGGGCAGCCGGAACCCGGCAGCCCTGCAACAGACCGGGACCTGCCGAGACATTACCGGCTGACCTCGGCTAGTCATCCGCAGGCTCCGCCAGCACCCTCGCCGACCCCGGTTATTCCCCGCGATTTCCATAATAACGCGAAGACATACGGAACGCCCGCGAGAACGCCGCGACGGCACTAGACACGCAATTAGAGATACCTACCCTTGCGAATTAGCGCCGTCGGCGCAGGGCCGCCCACCCGGGGGCGGGGCCCGCTCCGGAGCGGGCCCCGGATCTGCGAGGATCACCCCATGAGCCGAGCCTCCCTAGCCAAGGACCCCCGTGAGGTCGCGGGCATGTTCGATGCCGTCGCCCGCCGCTATGACCTGACCAATGACGTGATGAGCCTGTGGCAGGTGCGCATGTGGCGCGCCGTAACCCGCGCCGCCGTCGCCGCCGGCCCCGGCATGCGGGTGCTGGACCTGGCCGCAGGCACCGGCACCTCCGCCGCCGACTACGCCGCCGCCGGTGCGGACGTGGTTGCCTGCGACCTGTCTGCGGGCATGGTGGCGCAGGGGCGTCTGCGCCACCCGGAGATCGAGTTCGTGGTCGGTGACGCCACCGACCTGCCCTTCGCCGACGCCACCTTTGACGTGGTCACCATCTCCTACGGGCTGCGCAATGTGCAGGACACCGCCAAGGCGCTGGCGGAGATGACGCGCGTGACCCGTCCGGGCGGGCGCCTGGTGATCGCGGAGTTCTCCACACCCGTGAATGCGGCCTTCCGCCGCCTTTACCGCTTCTACCTGGGCACGGCCCTGCCCGCGGCCGGAAAGCTGCTGTCCTCCAACGCCGATGCCTATAGCTACCTGGGCGAGTCAATCCTGGACTGGCCGGACCAGGAGGCCCTGGCGGAGTTGATCCAGCGCGCCGGCTGGCGCACGGTCGGCTACAAGAACCTGTCCGGCGGGATCGTCGCCATCCACCGCGCCACCAAGCCGGAGGTACCCGCGGCCAGCAGCGCCGGCAACGCCGCGCCGACGGCCCCGGAGGCCTGAGGTGACCGTGGCGGTACCCGCGGGGACCTCCGCCGGCGGCCTGCGACTGCCTGCGGCGCAGGCCGCCGCCGCTCCGCCGCGCATGTCCTTCCGCACGGTCGCACTACCCGCCGGCAGCATCACCCCGGAGGGCGGCGGCGGCACGGGGCTGCTTGAGCTGCTGGCCGGGCGCCAGGACCCGGTGTCCTGGGTGCGTCACGGGCGCGGGCTGGTCGGCTGGGGACGCGCGCTGTGCCTGGAGGCCGCCGGCACCGACCGGATCGAGGCGCTGCGCGCCGCCTGGCGGGCCACGGTCTACGCCTCATGGTGGCGCGACGCCCTGGTACGCCCGGGCACCGGGCCGGTCGCGCTGGGGACCATCGCCTTCTCCCCCGACTCCGCCGCCGCCTCGGTACTCATCGTGCCGCGCGTGATCGTGGGTCTGGATGACGCCGGGGCGTGGCTGACCACTGCCGTGGCAGAGGGCGAGGCGCACCCGGACGCGGCGGAGGTCCTGGCCCAGATGCGACCACCAGCATCCGGAGGGGCAACTGCCTCCTCCCCCGGCGCCCCCGTGATCTCGCCCGGGGCGCTGTCCGAGACCGACTACCTGGCCACCGTCGCAGAGGTACAGCGGCGCATGACTGCCGGGGAGGCCCGCAAGGTGGTGCTGGCGCGGGATCTGCTCGTAACACCGGCCGCACCCCTGGCGACCGGCGACCTACTGCGCCGACTGGGCGCGAGCTACCCGTCCTGCTGGACCTTCGCCGTGGACGCCATGGTGGGGGCGACCCCGGAACTGCTGGTGCGGCTGGAGAACCGACATCTTGCCAGCCGGGTGCTGGCGGGTACCGCGCGCCGTCACCCGGGCGACGCGGCGGCCCGCGCGCGCGAGGCCGAGCGGCTGGCGGGCTGGCTGGCGGCTTCGGCCAAGAACCGGGCCGAGCACGAGCTGGCGCGGGCCTCCGCGATCTCGGTCCTGGAGCCCCTGTGCTCCACGGTGGAGGCACAGCCGCCGCGGGTACTGACGCTGCCGAACGTGCTGCACCTGGCCACCGACATCACCGGCGTGGTTGCCGGGGACACCGGGGCGTTGTCCCTGGTGGGCGCGCTGCACCCCACTGCGGCCGTATGCGGCACCCCCACCGCCGCGGCCGCCCGCATCATCGCCGAGGTGGAGGGCATGGACCGGGGGAGGTACGGCGGCCCCGTGGGCTGGGTGGACTGGCACGGCGAGGGCGAGTGGTGCATTGCGCTCCGCAGCGCCGCCCTGCCGCCGGGCGGGGCGGGCCCGCAGGCGCCGGCGCGAGTCTTCGGCGGCGGCGGGATCATGCCCGACTCGGTGCCGGCCGACGAGCTGGCCGAGACGAAGGCCAAGATGCGCCCCGTGCTGGCCGCCCTGGGCGCGAACATCTAGCCGTCCAGCGGGAAAAGTGTCACAGTCTGCACCACTTTCCTTGGTGGATCGTTCGCGCCGCACCAGGAAAACCCCGTAATCATGCGGATCACGCGCCAGGCTGCGGTTACCGGGATCGGGAAAGTGGTGCATTTCGTGCCAACGCATGGCCTCAAGGGTGCTCGAAGTACAGTTTCGGGAGTCCTGGCACAAGCCGTGCGCCTTGCGGTCGGCCCTGGCGGACGGCCCACCTGGCGGAGTCGGTAAGCGCAGCAAGGCCTGGTCCGCGAGGATCAAGCGGCGGACCGGGCTATCGGCGCCACCTCCCGGCACCTGCAGCTCAGCCCGCACGCGCTCCGCTACTACAAACATGTTGGACTGG
Organism: Actinomyces sp. 594; assembly: GCF_019325145.1. Taxonomy (NCBI): domain Bacteria; kingdom Bacillati; phylum Actinomycetota; class Actinomycetes; order Actinomycetales; family Actinomycetaceae; genus Actinomyces; species Actinomyces sp. 594. Next base: position 19,846 of record NZ_PIZC01000034.1, on the reverse strand, counting down.
CCACCGCCACACGCGACTCGGTCGGTCACCGGCGCCGCACCCCGGCGACTATTCGTCGCTTGCTTCTCCTTACCCGTATGCAGGCCTCGGGCGGGTCGAGCATGGGGGCCAGGGCGAAGCCCTCATCGGCTCGCTCGCCGGCATCAACATCGGCATCTGTCAGCGCGGCATCGATCGCACCCAAGCACGTGGACCGCTGGACCCGCACTGTCCCCGTTCCCGATTCGTGATTATGTGCGTGGTCGGTTAAGGTTAGGCGTCCTTCCCCAACCGGAGGTCCGCCCATGACCAGCAGCCCGGCGCCCGACCAGCAGTCGCACTATCAGCACTCACCGTACGCGAGCAACGGTGACCGGCCGCGCCGCTATGACGTACCAACGTGGCGGAAGGCCGCCTACTACGGCGGAGCCTTCCTCCAGGGACTCGGCCTGCTCATGTTCTTCAGCGTCTTCATCGCCGGCTTTGGCGCCTTCGCCGGGATCGGTGACGTATTCGGCTCCGGCGACCACACGGCTATCGGAAGCGGCATCGGCCGCGTCTTCCAGTTCTTCCCCGTGGCATTCCTGGGAGTCTTAGTCATCAGTGCCGGCCAGTGGCTGCGACGCGTGGGCAGGCAGGGTCTGGCCGGCGCCGGCGTGGTGCTGTCGCCCCAGGGCGAGGCCCGCGACGCCGAGCCGTGGAAGCGCTCGGAAGGCGCTCAGGACCAGATGCGGCTCGAAGAGTTCCCTGCCCTGCAGGCGGCGCTTGAAGGCGCTTCCAAGCCGGCCGAGTCCCCGGCACAGGTGGTCAGGCTGCGCTGCCGGTCCTGCGGTTACCTGGAGACGGAGGACGCCACCTTCTGCTCCCAGTGCGGCCAGCGGATCTGACCCGCACCTAGCCTGGACGCCGACCCGCGCCTACCGTGGGGGGCATGAGCGAACTCACCGACTCCCCTGCATCCCCCAACGCCTACCTCGAGCTGCTACTGGCCTCACTGGACCGCTCCCGCGAGCGCTTCGACCGCGCCCTCGACGGCGTGAGCCTGGAGCAGGCGAACACGCAGCCCACCCCGCAGCTCGCCCCGCGTATCGACTCCCTGAGCTGGCTGGCCTGGCACACCGCCCGGGAGATCGACCTGCAGATCTCCGCCCTGGCGGGCATCGAGACGCTGTGGACATCCCGTGGCTTCAAGGAGCGTTTCAACCTGCCCCTGCCCGATGACACCGAGGACTGGCGCCACACCCCGGAGCAGGCGGCACTGGTGCGCGTGGAAGACCTCACCGTCCTGACCAGCTACCTCGACGCCGCCTATGACCTGGCCCGCGACTACCTGCGCTCACTGCACCCGCAGGCGCTTGAGGAGGTCATCGACCGCGCCTGGACGCCGCCGGTGACTCGCGGGGTGCGGCTGGCCTCAATCATCGACGACGCTGCCCAGCACTCCGGGCAGGCCGTCTACACCCACCGGCTGCTGGGTCTGCCCGGCTGAGCGACCCTTGCCCGCGTCAGTCCACCGCCTCACCGCGGCGGAACACCGTGACCGGGTTCAGGTCCGCGTCGGTTACCACCACGTCGGCCCATAGACCGGGCTCCAGCGCGCCGACGGAGTCCTCCCCGAGGATCTCCGCGCCCTGGCAGGAGGCGGCGAAGACGGCGTCAACCAGGTCTACCCCGCCGCGCCAGGTGGTGCGCACGACGTCAATCAGGTGCGCCGTGCCGCCGGCCAGTGCCCCGCCCTCGGTCAGGCGGGCCACCCCGGCGGAAACCGTGACGGCCTGGGAGCCGAGCACGTAGTCGCCGTCGGGCACGCCGGCGGCGGCGAGCGCGTCGGTGACCAGCACGACGTTCTCCCGCCCCAGCGTCTCAAACATGTCCCGCACGATGGCGGGGTCCAGGTGGACGCCGTCACCGATCAGCTCCACAATGCACTCCCCGCTCGCGGCGGCGGCTAGGAACTCCGGCACGGGTCCGGGCTTGCGGTGGTGCATGGGGCGCATGCCGTTGAACAGGTGGGTGGCGGTGGCGCGGGCGGAGCGAGCCGGCTCACTGGACGCCGCGCGCGCGGCGATGCGGGCGGAGGCGTCGGCCAGGGCGGCGCGCACGGGGGCGGCCTCGGCATCGGTGTGGCCGAAGGAGGGCAGTGCGCCGCCGTCGATCAGCGCGGCGACCACGCCGTCGTCGCCCGCGATGTGCGGCTTCTCGGGGGCGATCGTCATGGTGGCCACGTGTCCGCGGCCGAGCTCGATCAGCTCGCGGGTGAGGGCAGCGTCGGGGTCCGTGATGTACGTGGGGTCCTGAGCGCCGCAGCGCTCGGCGGACACGAACGGTCCCTCGAAGTGGATCCCGGCGAGCTCGCCGGCGTCGCACAGGTCGGCCAGTACTCGCGTGCGCGCCTTGAGCACCTCGGGGGCGGCGGTGACGCAGGAGGCGACCAGGCTCGTCGTTCCGTGCCGGCGGTGCTCACGGACGGCGGTCATGGCCTGGGCGCGGGTCTCAGCGTTGGGGAAGGACTCCCCGCCACCGCCGTGGCAGTGCACGTCAACCAGGCCGGGCAGCAGGTAGCCGCCCGCCGGGGCGCTGCGGGCCGAGGCAAGCAGATCCGCCCAGCCGGCCCGAGCGGCCTCCGGGGCCGGCCCGACCCAGGCGAGGTGACGTGCGGCGATGACGACGACGCCGTCGTCAATGATCTGCATTGGTGTGACCACGCGTCCACGTAGGGCGAAGGGGGTATCGGCGGCTGCGGCGGAGGCCGCGGTGGAGCGCGGCTTGGAAGAGACCGACGCGGAGCCTGTGGGTGTGGCGGCACTGCTCATGCAGCGAGTCTACCGCAAGAACCCGCAGACATCAGATGTCTGTTGTCTTGCCGGGTTGGTTCCGCTGCGGCCGCCAAGCCGCGGCATTCAGCGGCTCAGTCTGCGCTCCACGCGCCGCACCACCCGGTCCACCGCGGCATCCAACCGAGCCGAGCGGCGGGCGCCGTCGGCCCACAGCAGCCCCTCCCCCACGGGACGCACGGCCACCACTCGCCCCCGGTCCACCAACAGCGGCCGGAACATGCCGTTGGCCGCCGGGCAGATCAGCCGCTCACCGGCGGCGTCGGTCAAGCAGAGCCGGTCCTTGTAGCCCACGTGCAATTCGTCGAAGGACGGCAGGAACAGGGTGCGGCCGACGGCGCGCGCATTCGCCTCCAGCAGTTCGGGCAGGTCGGCGCGCAGGTAGAGCACGTCGCGCCCGGGCCCCGCCCCCGCATCGGCTCCGAGCAGCCGGACGCTCCCCCGCAGCCCGCCCTCCGCACGGGCGCGCACCAGCGGCACGCGAGCGGCGGCCGGGTCCACCGGGTAGGCGGCGGCGTTCGTGACTTCGACGGCGTCCTCGAGGGCGCGCGTGGCCTGCGCCAGTGGCAGCGTGGTCCAGCGGGCGAGGTCGGCGGCACTCACCGGCCCGTGACTGGTGGCGTAGCGGCGGGCGATCTCCGCCAGGGCGGCGCCATGCCCGCCAGTACCGCGCGCGGCTCCCCCGCTGCCTCCGGGGCCGGTCTCGGCACCCGGCAGGGCGCGGGCGTCCACGATCAGGTGCTCGTTGCCGCGCCTGGGCCCCTGCACCAGTACGCCCTCACGCTGCAACCGCACCAGCAGGTGCCGCCGGTGCCAGGTCCCCGGGGTGGATGCGTCCGCCGAGTCAAGCAGGCCGGCCTCCTGCCAGGCCTCGATCAGTCGGGAACGCGCCGTCGGCCCCTCCGCCTGTATGAGTGCCAGAGCGGTATCGGCGGCGCTCCGCAGGAGAGCGTCGTCGATGCCCAGGCGCTCCTCGCTCTGTCGCGTCCAGGCATCGGTGCGGTGCATGAGTGCCTCGCGCAGCCAGTGGTGATCGGCGGTGGTAGTGATGTGGACGGTGCCGCGCATGGGCCAGGAGCGCACCAGGTGGCCACCGGCGAATGCGGCGTCGACGTCGGAGCCGGTGGCGCCGTCGGCCCGGATGATCAGCGCGTGCGGGACGGCGGAGGGCTGCTGGCCCTGCATGGCCAACTGACGGCGCACCGTCTCGACGACGTCGGGGGCGGTGGTGGCGGGAACGAGACCCTGGGCGAGAATGCGCAGGTAGGACATCTCGCGCGGGGCGGCAACGGGGCGTGCGGCGGGCATGGGCAGATGCTAAGCGCCCGGCGAGGGTGCGGCACGATGAGGAGAGATAACGGCGCACGCGCCGTGATTCCGGCCCGGTCCCGTGCCGCCGGGGTGGTGCCGGCCCGTCAGAACAGGCGGGAGGAGGGGTCGTCCAGGCCCCGCATGGCATCGTAGTCCAGCACCACGCAGCGGATGCCACGGTCCTCGGCCAGCACGCGCGCCTGCGGCTTGATCTGCTGGGCGGCGAACACCCCGCGCACCGGCGTCAGCAGCGGGTCGCGGTCGAGCATGTCCAGGTAGCGGGTCAGCTGCTCGACGCCGTCGATGCCGCCCACCCGCTTGACCTCCACGGCCACCGCGGCGCCGGCGGCGTCACGCACCAGCAGGTCGACCGGGCCGATGGGGGTGGGGTACTCGCGGCGCACCAGGCGGAAGCCGGGGCCGAGCACCTCCACCTGCTCTGCGAGCAGCTCCTGCAGGTGGGCCTCGACCCCGTCCTTGGTCAGTCCGGGGTCGACACCGAGTTCCACGCTGGCGTCCGAGACGATCTCGAACAGGCGGATGACCAGGCGGTCGTCGGTCTTGGCTGCGGTCACCTCCCAGCGGGCCGTAACGCCGACCTCGGTGTCCTCCTCATCCGGGGCGACCTCCGCCAGGCGGGCGGGCGGGCTCATCCAGTTCAGCGGCTTGTAGGAGCCGCCGTCGGAGTGGACCAGCACCGAGCCGTCGGCCTTGACCATGATCAGGCGGGTGGCCCGGGGCAGATGGGCATCCAGGCGACCGGAGTAGTCCACGGAGCAGGAAGCGATGACGACGCGCACCCCGGCAGCCTACCCGCACCCCTCGCCCCGACGCTCACGCATCCGGTCGGCACCCCACTCACCGAAACCGGCACTCGTAACACGCCGAAACCGGCACTATTGACGCACCGAAACCGGTCGACATGACGCGGCGGCGCTGTCTCTCAGTTCGCCCCGCCCGCGGACAGCGGCCCGTAGTACCAGGAGGCGGTCACGCCTCCGTCGGCCAATACATCGGTGCCGTTGATGTAGCCGGCCTCGGGCCCCATGAGGAAGCCGGCCAGCGCGGCGATCTCATCGGGCGTGCCGGCGCGCCCGGCCGGGGAGAACTCGAGCTGCTTGCGGTAGCCGGCGCCGCGCGGCCCCTCGAGCTCGTCGCGCGCGAGCGGCGTAATGACGATGCCGGGGCTGATGGAATTGATGCGGGCACCGCGCTCACCCCAGGTGACGGCGTTGGCCCGCACGCGCAGGCCGTTGGCACGCTTGGACATCTGGTAGGCGTGCAGGGTTGAAGTCACGGCGCCCTCAGCGAGCATGGGCAGTGCGAGCAGCTCGTCCACGGGGGTGGTCGCCAGCAGGGCGTCCTGCTCACGGGTGAGCGCGGGCATGCGGTAGCCGGACTGGCTGGAGATGACGACGCCGGAGCCGCCCGGGGCGATGACCTTGCCGAATTCCTCCAGCGCGACGGCGAAACCGTACAGGTCTACCCGCAAAATAGTGGGGATGTCGGCCTGCGACGGCGACACTCCGCCGGCGAGGATGACGCGGGTGACCGGCCCGAGTGAGGCGGCGTGCTCCGTAAGGGCCCGGATGGAGGCGGGATCGGCCAGGTCCGTCGTCGTCGCCTCGGCGCTGTAACCGGCGTCGAGCAGCTGCTCACGGACCTTCTGTGCGTTCTCCAGCCGCAGGTCGGCGACGACGATGTGGCCGCCGTTGGTGACGCGGCGGGCGATGGCGGTGCCGATGGCTCCGGCACCAAGCAGGACAGTTACGGGACGTTGTGTACTCATGGCATCGATTGTTGACCCGGTGAGCCGCTGCCGCTAGCGACTGGGCAGGCAGTGTCAAAGGGGGTCTGGCTGTGCCCCTGTAACCGCCTCTGTGCCGTGGCGGTAGCCCTCCTGGAGGAGCGCGGTGCACGCACCACCATGTCGACCGGTCTCGGTGCGTTACTTGTGCCGGTCTCGGTGCGTTACTTGTGCCGGTCTCGGTGCGTTACTTGTGCCGGTCTCGGCGAAGGGGTGGGCGGCGCAGAAGAGGAGTAGGGGCCAGAGGAGTAGGGGCCAGAGGAGTAGGGGCCAGAGCGCTAGAAGAGGGTGGGCTGGGAGGGGGCGGCGGATTCGATCCAGGCGACCAGCGCGGAGTGGGAGTCCTCCACCATGGCCAGTTCGAAGCGCTCCCCGCGGTACTTGCACGGCACGTCCACCACGTGCCCGCCCTGGCCGCGGTGGTGCACCGGGCCGAGCTCAAGGTCATCGCGCCTGAAGCGACGACGGCGACGCAGCCCGAAGGAGACAAGCCGGTGCCACTCCAGATCGTCGTCGCCGAATACCGCGATACCGCTGATCCAGCGCGCACTTCCCTGCGGGCGCAGCGCGCATTCGAAGGACCCGACCCGCCCGGCCAGAAAACGCAGCCGCAGGAGAAAACCTCCGGTGAGGGCGATGACCACTAGCGCCACGGCGACGACCACTTCCCACACCGGCATGTCTCCCCCTCAGTCCCGCATGCCTACGCCCGGAATCACGATTGTCTCGGCCAGGACGTCGCTGACGGTGACGTCGGAGTCGGTGGTCTCCGCGCCAGCGGCATCCGCCGCCACGGTGACCACATCCGCATAGACGGAGCAGAATCCGCCGGCCACCGGCACGTTGACTTCCTGACCGCCGTCAGCCGGGGCGATACGCACGTCGCCACGCCCGAGCACCGCCAGGATCGGCTGCCTCCCGGGCAGCACGCCGAGCTCGCCGTCGGGCAGCGGCACCGAGACCCGGGTGGCCCTACCCGCCCAGGCCTCGCCCCCGTAGCGGGAGACCACCTCCACTTGAAGCATGCGTTCACCGGGCATATCAGGCATCCGCCATCTCTGCCGCGCGGCGCTCAAGATCCTCGATGCCGCCGATGTTGAAGAACGCCTGCTCGGGCAGGTGGTCGTAGTCGCCCTCGGTGATGCGGCGGAAGGCCTCGATGGTCTCCGCCAGCGGTACCGTGGATCCGGGCACGCCCGTGAACTTCTCCGCCATGTAGGTGTTCTGGGACAGGAACTGCTCGATACGCCGCGCCCGGCCCACGGTGACTTTGTCCTCCTCGGAGAGCTCATCCACGCCGAGGATCGCGATAATGTCCTGCAACTCCTTGTTCTTCTGCAGGATGGACTTCACGCGGGTGGCGACGTCGTAGTGCTCCTGGCCCACGTACTGAGGGGCGAGCAGCCGGGAGGTGGAGGCCAGCGGGTCCACCGCCGGGTAGATGCCGCGGGAGGCGATGTCGCGCGACAGCTCCGTGGTGGCGTCCAGGTGGGCGAAGGTGGTGGCCGGGGCGGGGTCGGTGTAGTCGTCGGCGGGCACGTAGATCGCCTGCAGGGAGGTGATGGAGTGGCCCCCGGCCGAGGTAATGCGCTCCTGCAGCTGACCCATCTCATCGGCCAGGTTGGGCTGGTAGCCGACGGCCGACGGCATGCGGCCCAGCAGGGTGGAGACCTCCGAGCCGGCCTGGGTGAAGCGGAAGATGTTGTCGATGAACAGCAGCACGTCCTGGTGCTGGACGTCGCGGAAGTACTCCGCCATGGTCAGCGCGCTCAGCGCCACCCGCAGGCGCGTACCCGGTGGCTCGTCCATCTGCCCGAACACCAAGGCGGTCTTGTCGAAGACGCCTGCCTCCTCCATCTCACCGATCAGGTCGTTGCCCTCACGGGTGCGCTCGCCGACGCCGGCGAACACTGACACGCCGCCGTGGTTCTGGGCGACGCGCTGGATCATCTCCTGGATCAGGACCGTCTTGCCGACGCCGGCACCGCCGAACAGGCCGATCTTGCCGCCCTGCACGTAGGGGGTGAGCAGGTCGATGACCTTGATGCCGGTCTCGAACATCTGCTCCTTGGGCTCTAGCTGCTCGAAGGCCGGCGGCTGGCGGTGGATGGGCCAGCGCTCGCTGATCTCAAGGCGCTCGCCCTCGGTGAGGTTGAGCGCCTCACCGGTCACGTTGAAGACGTGCCCGAGGGTGGCGTCTCCGACCGGCACGGCGATCGGGGCGCCAGTGTCGCGCACCTCCGAGCCGCGCACGAGCCCGTCGGTGGGCTTGAGCGAGACGGCGCGCACGATGTTGTCGCCCAGGTGCTGGGCCACCTCGAGGGTGATCTCATGGGCGACGTCGCCCTCACCGGTGGCGTTTACGGTCACCTTCAGCGCGTTGTACATCGCCGGGATCGCGTCCGGCGGGAACTCGACGTCGACGACGGCGCCGATGATCCGGGTGACGTGCCCGATGGCGGGGGTGTTCCCTTGGGGAGTCGTGTCGGTCATGATGCGTTCTTCCATCCGTTCTGCCAGAAGCTGCGGTGGGCGGTGGGTGAGTGGCTTTGATGCGCGGGTACGCCGGGCGTCATGTGCCGGGCCGCTATTGCGAGCCCAGGGCGTCCGCGCCCGAGACGATCTCGGTGATCTCCTGGGTGATGTCTCCCTGGCGGGCGGCGTTGGCCAGGCGGGTGTAGGTGGCGATGAGGTCCTCGGCATTGGACGTTGCCGTGTGCATGGCCTGCTGGCGGCTGGCCAGCTCGGAGGCGGCGGCCTGCAGCAGGGCGTTGCGGATGCGGCTGCGCACATAGCGCGTTAGCAGGGCATCCAGGACGGCATCGGCACTGGGAGTGAACTCGTACAGGGGTCGGGCTCCGGTCCGCTCGGCCCGCACGCGCTCGACGTCGGGGGCCAGGTCCTCCCGGTTCAGCTCGCCGGGGCCGTCCACGTCCACGACTTTAAGCGGCAGCATGCGCCGCACCTCTGGCACCTGGGAGACCATTGAGACGAAGCGGGTGAAGACGATGTGCACCTCCGCCACGCCGCCGGCCTCCGGGCTGGACAGGAAGTAGTCCAGCATGACCGTGGCGACCTCCTCGATGGAGGAGTCACTGGGCCGGTCGGACTCACCGGTCCAGGAGAACTCCACGGGGCGGCCGCGGAATGCGAAGTACGCCGCGGCGCGCCGCCCGTAGGTGAACAGCACCGGCTCCTTGCCGGCGTCGACCAGCTGCTCGATCAGCCGCTCGGTCTCCCGCAGGATGGTGGCGGAGTAGGCGCCGGCCATGCCGCGGTCGGAGGTGAGCACGAGGACGGCCACCCGATTGGTGTCCTCCCGCTCCCGGGTGAGCGGGTGGTCCAGGGCGGCGTGCGTGCCGACGGCGGCAACCGCCTGGCTCAGGGCGTGGTCGTAGGGGCCGGCCTCCTGGGCGTTATTGCGTGCGGAACCGATCCGGGAGGAGGCGATCAGCTCCATGGCCCGGAAGACCTTCTGCAGCGTCTGGGTGGACCGGATACGCTGCTTGTAGATGCGCTGGTTCCCTGCCACGTCGGTCAGCCCCTCTTGACCACGATCTGCTCGGCGGTGTGCTCAGCAGGCACCTCTTCCTCAGGCGCCTCGACCTCGCCGGAGAGCATGCGCCCGCCGGCCAGGTAGGTGGTGCGGAAGGACTCCACGGCTTGGCGCAGCGCCGCCTCGGTGTCCTCGTCCAGGCGGCCAGTGGTCCGGATGGTGTCCAGGATGTCGGTGTTGCGACGCAGGTGGTCCAGCAGGCTGCGCTCAAAGGGCAGCACATCGGCGACGTCGAGGTCATCGAGGTAGCCGTTGGTGCCGGCCCAGACGCTGGCGACCTGGTCCTCCACGGCGTAGGGGGTGAACTGCGGCTGCTTGAGCAGCTCCATGAGCCGCTCGCCGCGAGTCAGCTGCTGGCGGGTCGTGGCATCCAGGTCGGAGGCGAACATGGCGAAGGCCTGCATCGAGCGGTACTGGGCCAGCGTGATCTTCAGCGTGCCGGCCACGCTCTTCATCGCCTTGATCTGGGCGTCCCCACCCACGCGGGAGACCGAGATGCCCACGTCGACGGCGGGGCGCTGGTCCGCGTTGAACAGGTCGGACTGCAGGAAGATCTGCCCGTCGGTGATGGAGATGACGTTGGTGGGGATATAGGCGGACACGTCGTTCGCCTTCGTCTCGATGATGGGCAGGCCGGTCATCGAGCCGGCCCCCAGCTCGTCGGAGAGCTTGGCGCAGCGCTCCAGCAGCCGGGAGTGGAGGTAGAAGACGTCACCGGGGTAGGCCTCGCGGCCCGGCGGACGGCGGAGCAGCAGGGACACGGCACGGTAGGCCTCCGCCTGCTTGGACAGGTCGTCGAACACGATCAGCACGTGCTTGCCACCGTACATCCAGTGCTGGCCGATCGCGGAGCCGGTGTAGGGCGAGAGGTACTTGAAGCCGGCCGGGTCGGAGGCCGGGGAGGCCACGATCGTGGTGTACTCCAGGGCGCCGCGCTCCTCCAGCGTGGCGCGCACGGAGGCGATGGTGGAGCCCTTCTGGCCGGTGGCCACATAGATGCAGCGCACCTGCTGGTTCGGGTCCCCGGTCTCCCAGGCTGCCTTCTGGTTCAGGATCGTGTCCAGGGCGATGGCGGTCTTGCCCGTCTTGCGGTCGCCGATGATCAGCTGGCGCTGTCCGCGGCCGATCGGGATCATAGAGTCGATCGCCTTCAGGCCCGTCTGCAGCGGCTCGTGCACGGACTTGCGGGCCATCACGCCGGGGGCCTGCAGCTCCAGGGCGCGGCGCCCCTCGGCGGCGATCTCACCGAGCCCGTCGATGGGGCGGCCCAGCGGGTCGACGACGCGGCCGAGGAAGGCATCCCCCACCGGAACCGAGAGGACCTCTCCGGTGCGGTGCACGACCTGGCCCTCGTCGATTCCCGAGTAGTCCCCCAGGATGACCACACCGATCTGGCGCTCGTCCAGGTTCATGGCCAGGCCGGCGGTGCCGTCCTCGAAGGTGAGCAGCTCGTTGGCCATCGCCCCCGGCAGCCCCTCCACCTGGGCGATTCCGTCTGCGGCGAAGACCACGTGCCCGATCTCCTCGGCCGCCACCTGCGCCGGCCGGTAGGAATCGACGAACTCCTCCAGGGCGGAGCGGACGTCCTCCGCTGCGATGGTCATGTCAGCCATCTGTCGTCTCCTTCGCGTTTGGCTTGCTGCTTTGCTCGCAGCGGTTCATTTGGCTTGTGCATGCGGAATCCGTCCCTGCGACCTGCGTCATCCGGTCAGACTGCCGCGCAGTTCCGCGAGCGAGTGGCGCATGGTGCTGTCCATGACGAGGTCGCGTACCACCACCCGCACGCCGCCGATGACCTCCGGATCCACTTCAAGGTTGAGCTCCACGTCGAATCCCAGCCGGCGGACCAGGATCGCGCGCAGGCGGGCCTGCTGCGCCGTCGTCAGCGGCACTGCCGTGACGACGTCGGCGATGACCCGGTTCTGCATGCCGGCGGCCAGCTCCGTGACGCGCCTGAGGTTGTAGGGCACCCCGCCTACCGCGACCTCCGGCTGGTGCCGCACGCACCAGGCCACCAGGGTCATGGCGGGGTGGGAGATGCGCGAGGCGAACAGGCGGTGTGCCAGGCGCACCCGCGCGTCAGTGCTGGTGCGGCGGGCCGGCTCCAGCGCCTGGCGGATCTCCCGGTTGGCGGCGACCTCCCGGGCGACGGCGAAGACCTCCTGCTCGACGTCGTCGAGGGTGCCGCCGGCCTGCGCCCCGGACAGGATCGCCTGGATACCCAGGTCGTGCAGCGCACTGATCAGGTCGACGGCCCGCGACCAGCGGCCGCGCACCATCCCCTGCAGCAGCTCGACGACGCGCTCATCCGCACGCCCGGTGAACAGGCGGGCGGCCAGGGCGGCCTTGTCCTCCGGCTCCCGGTTGGGATCGGTCAGGGGGCCGCGCAACGGGTTGGAGGCGATCTCGTGGGCCACGGCGAGGATCTGCTCGCCGAGCTGCTGCCCCTGCGCCCCGGCGGCGGCCAGGACGGGCGCCCAGGCCTCCTCGGTGAGCGCACGGGTGGCTGAGGTGCCGGCTTTCACCGGACTGCCCCCGCCCGCGCGGACCAGGCGGGACTGACCGGCTTGTGCTCGAGCTCGTCGAGGAAGCGGTCGATGACCCGTCCGGACAATTCGGCGTCGGCCAGGTGCTCGCCAACGAGCTTCTCCGCCAGGTCGGTGGCCAGCAGGCCGATGTCGGAGCGGAGCGAGATCTGGGCGGCCTGCTTGTCGGCCTCGATCTGCCGCTCGGCGGACTCCATGGCGCGGCCGGCCTCGCCCGCGGCCTCGGCACGGGCGTCGGCGATGATCTTGTCCGCCTCCGCCTGCGCCCGCTCCCGGATCCGGGCCGCCTCCAGGCGGGCGTCCTCCACCAGGCGGGTGGCCCGGGCCTCGGCGTCGGACTGCTCCTCCTTGGCCCTCTCCGTCAGCGCCAGGCCCTCCTCGATCTTCGCGGTGCGCTCATCTAGCACGGCGTTGAAGCGCGGCAGGGCGTACTTGACCAGGACGACGGCGATGAGCAGGAAGCACAGCGTGCCCCACACCAGATCAGCCAGGTGCGGCACGAACAGGAAGATCCCCTCGGGGGCCCCGGAGGCCGCCGCCACGAGCGTACCGACTGACATCTTGGCCACGACCATCAGCTGAAGACGAAGCCGGCGGCGAACCCGAGCAGACCGAGCGCCTCAATCAGGGCCGCGCCGATGAACATGTTGGTGCGCAGGACGCCGGCCACCTCGGGCTGGCGGGCCGTGGACTCCTGGGTCTTGGCCACGACCATGCCGATACCGAGGGCGGGACCGACGGTGGCAAGGGCGTATCCGATCGTCGCGATAGAACCGGTGATTCCCATGTGGTTTCTCCTCGTGTTGGTGGGTGCCGAAACGTGTTACTGGACTGGTTGGTGGACTGGGTCTTGCTGGATTGGGGCTGCGGCTGGGTTCAGTGCATGTGCACCGAGGACTCGATGTACACGGCGCTGAGCAGCGCGAAGATGTAGGCCTGCAGGGCGGCGACGAAGGCCTCGAACAGTATGAAGACGATACCCGCCGCGAAGGTAATCGTGCCCAGGACCTTCAACTGCGCCGTCGCGTAGACGAACAGCGCGTTGGTGGCCAGGAAGCACAGCGATAGCAGCAGGTGTCCCGAGATCATGTTGGCCATGAGACGCACCGTCAACGTCAGCGGCCGGAGCACGAAGGTTGACAGGAACTCCACCGGCACGATCAGGGGGTAGAGGAACCCGGGAACGCCGCTTGGTACGAGCGAGCCCTTGATGAACTTGCCCGCCCCGTTGGCGCGTATGCCCGCGTAGACGAAGGCGATGTAGGAGACCATGGCGAACACGAGGGGCATGCCGACCACGCCGGTGGAGGCGATCTGCAGCCCGGGCAGGATGCCGGAGATGTTCAGGAAGAACACGCCCAGGAAGATCGTGGTGATGATCGGAGCGTACCGGGCGCCGTACTTCTCCCCGAGGATCTCCACCGCGATGTTCTTGCGCACGAACTCCAGCAGCATCTCCAGCACGTTCTGCATGCGCCCCGGCACCACCTTGGCGCGGGCCGCACCTATCCCGAACAAGGCCACCAGCACCAGGGTCATGATGATGCGCACTAGCATGACCCGGTTGAGTTCAAAGGGTGTGCCCACCAGCGCGAAGGCCTCGGGGTAGAAGTCGTCGAGCGAGGGGGGCTCGAATCCGCCTCCGTCGCTCGCCGGCGCGATGACGGCCAAGCCGGCCGCCAGGCTCGAGCTCGTTGTCACCGGACCTCCTCGGGAACGATTAAGGACTTAGAGGCTCCGTAACGCCGCCAGGGCAACCGGTACGGGCACCTAGCGGTCAGGTTACTCCCCTCTAGGGCACACAACCCTACCTGCATTCGGCCCCGACCGCACTTCACCGGGGTCGGCCGGATCAGGTGTCCTGATCCGGCTCGCGACCGCCGGAGGGCGCATGGCTGCCGGATCCGAGCGAGACCACCTCCACGCCGGTGACCCCCAGCAGTGCTGCGGCGAAGGCGCTGAAGAACCAGCCCGGGGCAAGTGCGTCCCGGTGCGGCCCGAGCACCAGTACCACCCCGATCATCACCAGCACCTTCCCGGCGAAGGACGCCATCACGCCGGCCGAGGCCAGCATGGGGAACCGGTCCCAGGGAACGAGCAGGGCGACCACGGTAATGGCGGTCAGCAGCCCTCCGGTCAGCGCGCCCCAGGCGGCCCCGGACCAGGCGGCGCCGCCCGCGACTCCACCTGCGATGAGCGCGGCAGCCGCGATCACGACGCCGGTGCACGCAACGCGCACGGCCGTGCGCCGGAACAGGGATCGGTGCTGCATGCGGCGCGGTACTCGCTGCGGTGTCTTCGGCACTGCCGGGCGCCCTTGGCTCAACGTCGGCCTCCCGCACCGTGGCGGGCGCGCACGCGGCGCGCGCCCAGGCCCCGCATCCACGCCTGCCGGACGCCGGGCATCAGGTCAGCGGTGACCACCAGGGCAATGCCGACCCCCGCGATGCTTCCCACCAGCACCCAGCGCAGCGGGAAGAAGGCCATGGCCGCCACGGAGTACGCGGCCACCGCCGCCCACACGTACATCACCAGCACGGCGCGGCGGTGCGAGTGGCCGGCGGCGAGCAGCCGGTGGTGCATGTGCATGCGGTCGGGGTGGAAGGGGCTGTGGCCGGCCCGGGCACGGCGCACGATCGCCATAATCATGTCCATCAGCGGCAGCAGCAGCACCGCCAGGGGGATTAGCACCGGCAGGAACACGGGCACCGCCGTCGGCCCCTCCAGTATGCCGGGGTCGATCTGCCCGGTGACGATGATCGTGCCGGCCGCGCTGATCAGGCCCAGCTGCATGGATCCGGAGTCGCCCATGAAGATGGTGGCCGGGTGGAAGTTATGGGGCAGGAAGCCCAGGCAGATGCCGATCAGGGCCGCCATCACCGTGGCCGCCAGGGAGGTGTAGGACTCCGGTGAGGTGTGGCGGGTGAGCACGTAGATGTACAGGAAGAAGGCGGAGGCGCCAATGCCGATGATGCCCGCGGCCAGACCATCCAGGCCGTCGACGAAGTTGACAGCGTTGATCACCGCCAGCACCACGATGATGGTGGAGAACAGGGACAGCCGCGAGGAGCCGAGCGTCAGACCGCCTACGGGGAAGGTGATCAGCTGCACTCCCTGCCAGGCCATGATGCCGGCAGCCAGCACCTGTCCAACCAGCTTGGTCATCCAGTCCAATTCCCACAGGTCGTCGATCACGCCCAGGAGGCACACCAGTCCGGCGCCCAGCACCACCGCCCAGGCGGAGGAGTCGATGACATTGGACAGGTAGGGCACCCGCGAGGCCATCACCATCGCCGTGGCGAAGCCCGCGAACATCGCCACGCCTCCCAGCCGCGGGATCGGGGTGGCGTGTACGTCCCGCGCCCGCACCGGGGTGAGGGCGCCGGCGACCAGGGCGAGGTGACGCACGATCGGCACGGCGACATAGGTGACGGCCGCGGCGACCAGCAGTACCAGCAAATAGACCTTCATGCGCCCGCGCCCTCCAGCTGCGCCCGGGTGATGGCGCCCTCACGCAGCAGAGCCGGGGACTGCGCCCGCGCGCCGGCCAGGGAGATGATCGTGGAGGGCACGGATCCGGGAGTGGGGCCGCCGTCGAGCAGGCGGATCTGTGTGGGCACCGCCCCGGTCGCGCCCGGCCGGGGCGCCCCGGCGACGTCGACGACGCGGCCGGGGAAGGCGGCCCGTACCCCGGCGGCGTCGGTGGCCGGGGGCCTGCCCGTGGCATTGGCACTGGTCACCGCCATTGGGCCCGTGGCGCGCAGCACGGCCAGGGCGAGGGGGTGATCGGGCATGCGCACGGCGATTGTGCCCCCGGTATCCCCCAGGTCCCAGCCGAGGCCGGGCGCGGCGTCGAGCACGAGGGTGAGCGCTCCGGGCCAGAAGGCCTCCATAAGCGCGCGGGCGGCATCCGGAATGCGGGCGACGATACCGTCGAGTCGGCTGGCATCCGCAACCAGTACGGGCGGCGGCATGGCACGGCCGCGTCCCTTGGCGGCCAGTAGGCGGGAGACGGCGGCCGCGTCGTCGGCGCGCACACCCAGGCCGTAGACCGTGTCCGTGGGCAATGCGAGGATCCCACCGGCGGCGACGTGTGCAGCGGCCCTGGCGATCTGCTCGGGCATCGAGTCCGAAGGGGCCTGCTGTGTCACGGCCGTCATCCTCGCACGATTCACCCGCCCACGCGCGCACGCACCGTAATGCGTGTGGATGTTGAGTCCGAGCGGTCACCCGCCCACGCATCTCGGTAACGTTCAGCGCTTGGCCGAATGCCTGTCAGCGGTCAAGGCGGCATACCAGATCAAGGCAATGCCGAGAATCGACTGGAGCATGAATACTACGCACGGGAACATGAACGGAATGATTTCAGGCAATAACGCCTGAATCAGGAACAGCACCGCGCAGTCGAAGAATATGAAGCCCATCAGCAAGGTGGCGTTCGCACAGGCAGACTGGATCTGATACCAGTCCTCCTCGGAGCGGTAGGCGCGGGGGATGCGCACGCCCGCGAAGGAGTTCGGCTTGAGGGTGCCTCGCTTCATCTTGATGCCGATGATGGTGACCGCGAGTCCGCCTGTGGCGCACACAACCGCCAACAGCAGGCTCGCCAGGAAGTCCGCCATGTCCTCACCTCGTTCTACCCAGGGCACGACTCCTGTGGAACAGATCACAGTTTACCATCAGCCGGGTCGCCTACACGATGCGGCGTGCGGCCGCCCAGCGGGTGAGCTCGTTGCGGTTGGACAGCTGCAGCTTGCGCAGCACGGCGGACACATGCGTCTCCACCGTCTTGACCGAGATGAACAGCTCGGCGGCGCACTCCTTGTAGGTGTAGCCGCGGGCGATCAGTCGCATGACCTCCCGCTCGCGGGCGGAGAGCCGGTCCAGCTCGGAGTCGGCCACGGCCACCTCCCCCGCCCCGGCGCCGAAGGCGTCCAGCACGAAGCCGGCGAGCCGCGGGGAGAAGGCGGCGTCCCCGGCGGCCACGCGCCGCACCGCCTGCGCCAGGTCAGTGGAGGAGATGGCCTTAGTGACGTAGCCGCGGGCGCCGGCCCGGATGACGCCGACGACGTCCTCGGAGGCGTCGGAGACGGACAGGGCCAGGAAGCGGGTGGTGGGCACGTCCCGGCAGGCGGTGACAACCTCGGCCCCTCCCCCGCCGTTGCCGCCGGGCAGGTGCACGTCCAGCAGGACGACGTCGGGGGTCAGGGCGTGGACGGCGGCGATGGCGCCCTCGACGTCGTCGGCCTCGGCGACCACCTCCAGGTCGGGGGCATCGGCGGCGAGCTCGGCACGTACCCCGGCGCGGACCAGGGCGTGGTCGTCCACCACGAGCACACGCAGCGAGGGCTGCGGGCCGGCGGACTGGTTTGCGTCGGAAGAGTGGGTCACGGGAGCTCCTGGTTCTGGGTGCGGATGAACGACTGCGATTGACGCGGTCGGTGGTACGGGGTCAGTGGACAGGGGGAGGCCCGGCCGGGGCGGCGGGTGGTGAGGACACGGGCGGGTAGGCCGGCGTGGACGGTGAGGGCGCCGTCTTCAGGGACAGGTGCACCTCGGTGCCGGATTCACGACGGCGGACGCTGGCGTGTCCGCCATGGCGCTCCATGCGGCCAATGATCGACTCCTTGACGCCGTGACGGTCGGGGGCCACCTCGGCGAGGTCGAAGCCGGCGCCGTGATCGCGGACGAACACGTCCAGCTGGTTGGCGGTGATCTCCGCATAAGCGCTCACCGGCGGGGCGCCGTGGCGTACGGCGTTGGACAGGGCCTCGCGGGTGGCGGCGATGACGATCTCGGTGTCCGGGTCCGGGGGCCGGTCCCCCACGACGACGAGCTCGACCTCAACGCCATGGCGGTCCTCGATCTCGGCGGCCAGGTCGCGCAGGGCGTCCGCCGCGGAGGTGGCAGCCTCGGGACGGTCGGTGTACAGCCAGGCACGCAGCTCGCGCTCCTGGGAGCGGGCCAGGCGGGCCACCGTCTCGGGGTCGTCGGCACGCTTGCGGATCAGGGTCAGGGTCTGCAGCACGGAGTCGTGCAGGTGCGCGGCGATGTCGGCGCGCTCGGCCTCACGGGCCTCGGCGGCGCGGGTGTCCGACAGGGCGCGGTTGGTGCGCAGCCACAGGGGCGCCAGCACCAGGCCGATGCCGAGTACGAGGGCACCGCCGGTCAGCGCGCCGGTGAGCAGCACCCGCGGCGGGGTGTCATCCCCGATCCACAGCAGGATGCCGACGGCGGCGAGCACGACGCCCCCGGCCAGGCGCAGGATGGTGCCCGATTCCCGGGTCGGTCCGGTCAGCGCGTCCGCCTGGGACCAGGCCAGCGCGGCGCCGGCGGCCACCAGCACGAGCGGCAGCAGCCAGCCGGCGCCGCCGGAGAAGGCGCCCTGCCGCCAGGCGGCTAGGAGCGCAGCTGCAAGCAGCAGGGCCGCCCCACCCGCCATCCCGCGCATCCTGGGGGTCAGCAGTGGCTGGTCTGCGGCATGTCCGGCCAGCCGAGACGCCAGGCGGGCGCGCGCGGGCGGCAGGGGCGCGGGGCGAAGGGGATCACCGGTGGGCACCAGCGCCCACAGCAGCAGGTACAGCAGGGCGCCGGCACCGCTGGAGACCGTCAGCACCATCAGCGCCAGGCGCACCGCGCCCACCGGCAGGCCCAGGTGGGCGGACAGTCCGGCGCATACGCCCGCGAGCGCACGCGAGGGGCAGGGAGGCTGGGCCCGGCGGGGCGGGCGGCGCAGCGGCGGGCGGGGCGAGGCGGTCGCGCCCGCTCCCGACGCCTGTGCCGGTGCCGACGTCGGGAATGAGGCCGACGCGAGCAGATTCCCGTGCCCGGACACGGGAGGCACGTCGGCGGCCGCTGAGGTCATGGCCCCATGGTGGCACGGCGGGGCGGCCCGAAGTGGGGGCGGTGCCGGAAATCAGGGGATACTCGTGACCGAATCGGGGACGGTTCAGGGGAGGTCCCCATCGCGCGTTGCGGGCCGCGCCACGGACCATGGAGGCATGAGTGAAGTGCCCCCTCCCGACCCGCAGGCCCGCCCCACAGGCCCCGTTCCCCCGCCACGCCCCCACGGCGGCCCGGTGCCGCCGCGCCCGGCGGCAGCCGGATTCTTCGACTCGCTGCGCCGCACCGGACTGGTGCGCACCAATGAGCGTTGGATCGGCGGCGTCGCCGGCGGACTGGCCCGCCGACTCGGCCTGGACCCGACCCTGGTGCGCTGCGTGTGGGTGGTACTTTCCATCTTCAGCGGCCTGGGGCTGGTGCTGTACGGACTGGGGTGGGCGCTCATGCCAGAGGAGTCCGATGGCCGCATCCACCTCGAGCAGGCCCTGGTCGGCGACTTCGACGCCGGGTTCGCCGGGGCCGTGGCGACCTTCGTCTCGGGCTGGGTGCTGCTCGACCACGGGTTCATCCCGTCCTGGTACATCACCGGCTGGGTTGGTGCGGGCTATTACGACCTGTTCTGGTCCGTGGTCGGAAGCTGCCTGGTGCTGGGAGTCGTCTACCTTATCTACCGCGCGGTTCGGCGTGAGCGGCGCCAGCCGCCCGCGTCCTTGGGGGAGGCCGGGCCCTGGGGGACGACGGCGCCCGGAGCGCCGTACCCGGGGGCGCAGCAGCCCGTGACGCCAGCGTCTGCCGCAGGCCGCGCCGACCCGAGTACGACGGGTCCGCGCCGCGTTCCCGCCCCCACTGCGGGTTCCGGCCCGGCGCCGGCTTCCGCCCAGGCGCGGCCCGCGTCGGCGCAGGCGGCTCCCCCTGGTGCCGCCGGACCGCAGCAGGCCACGCAGGCACCGGCCGGCCCAGCGCGGGGCAC